>NZ_JBEYJA010000020.1:0-136551 GCF_040703815.1 Streptomyces sp. NPDC006743
CCCCGAGATCACCTACCGCTCCACCGCGGTGACCGTCGCCGGACCCGACCGCTGGACGGTCAGCGGCGAGCTGACCATGCACGGCGTCGTCCGCCCGGTCGACCTCGACCTCGCCTACCTCGGCACCGGCGCCGACCCCTGGGGCGGCACCCGCGCCGCCTTCCGCGCCACCACCGAACTGCGCCGCGAGGACTTCGCGATGAACTACAACCAGGTCCTCCAGGCGGGCATCGCCGCCATCGGCACCACCCTGAAGGTCGAACTCGACATCCAGGCCGTCCAGGGCGCCGCCCTCCCGGCCGGCTGACCTCCCCGCGCGCCCGGCTGACCTCCCCGCGCCCGGCTGGCCCTCCCGCGCCCGGCCGGCCGAGGCCGTCCGCACGCCGGCCCGCTCGGCACGGTCCAGGGGCGCGGTGCGAGGGCCAGGTCCGTGGCGGGCGCGGAAGCCGCCGCCGATGTCGTGGAGGAGGAGGCGGTGCGGCTGGTGTACCGCCCGCAGCCCGCCGACACACTGGTCGGCCTGCGGGTCCGGGCGCGGATCAAGCGCGCCCGCTCGTCAGCGGTGACCGCAGGCCGGCGCCGGGGCGTGCCCCTTTTCCTCACCTGAGCCGGTCCGAGACCCCGACGGGTTGATCGACGGGTGTGCGCTGCGTACGCTCGCCGGATGACGCATGACGACCTTCCGGCACTCGAACTCGCCTTCCCCGGGCCGGAACGTGACCGCGGTGTGGCGGCGATCGTGAGCGGTCGCAAGACCGCGCTCACGGGCCTCCTGGAGATCTACGAGCACGCCCGGGAGCCGGTGCCGGCGCCCGGTCAGCGGTTCTCGGTGCTCGATTCCGAAGGCCGTCCCGCCGTCACGATCGAACTCGTCGACGTGCGCGTCGTCCCCATGAAGGAGATCGACGACGACTTCGCGCTGGCCGAGGGCCGCGGTTACTCCGGCGTGGCCGAATGGCGGGCGGCCCACGAGGAGTTCTTCCGGAGCGAGGGCGTGAGCGAGTACCTGGGACGCACCCCGGTCGTCGACGACGACACGCTCGTCGTCGCGGAACGCTTCCGCGTGGTCGAACCCGGCGAACCGGCCGGTGACCCGCGGCCGTAGCGCCGCCGTGACCACCGTCCCGCGAGCGTTCCCCCTCAGCCGGCCCCGCCGCCTCCCCGGCCGCGAAGACGGACCACCGCGGCGCAGGCGAGACCGGCGAGCGGGAAGGCGGCCAGCAGCGCCAGCAGCGTGACCGTCACGGTGCGGCCGGGGAAGAGGGACAGCAGGGGTGCGGCGCCGTGCAGCGACCGCCGCAGGAACGCGCGCGGCGGAAGGCCCAGCGTGTCGACCTCGACCCGCAGGCTGAACGCCCACGACAGCACCAGCCCGAACACCGCCGCGCCCAGCGACGAACCGAGCAGCGACACGATCCGTGCCGACCGGGAGCCCCGCAGCGCCGGCCGCCACGCCAGGGCCGCCAGGGCCGTCCAGAGCACGCACGCACAGCTCAGCAGGGTCAGCAGCCCCCACCACGCGACGCGCGTCGGCAGCGGCAGCCGGAAGATGTACGGCCCCAGGAAGGCGTCCTGGTCGGTGAGGAGACCCGCGGCCGTCATGCCCGCGCCCACGGCGACACCGAACGACTGGGACCTGGCCAGCGGGCGCGGGCCCTGCCGCGCGAGCAGCGTCCGCCACACACCCAGGGTCACCACGGCACCGGCGGGGACGACCGCCGCGGGCAGGGCCGTCATGGCCTCCAGGGGGAACGACCGCATGGCCGGGGGCACTCCGAGGTGCGCCAGGCCAAGCGAGACCTTCTTGAGCACCGGTGCCCAGGTGAGGCCGATGGTGAGACCCACGCCGAAGCACTGCCACACGCTCGGGGCCAGCGCCACCGCGGGATCGGCGATGGCCCGGCGGCGTGCCGCGGGCACTGGATGGAAGGCGAGCAGACGGCGCAACCGCGGCCACCCCCATGGCGTGTGGCGGTCGCTCGCCCCGCGCTCGCCGCCGCCCTGGGCCGTCTCGGCGGCCGTGAGCACCGCGAGCAGCGGTTTCCCGCTGCCGTTCCAGTGCGCCGCGCGGACGTCGGCGAACAACTCCCGTTCGCGCAGGACGGCGTTGTGGTTGAGGAGCACCACGGCCGCCAGGGCGATCAACTGCCCCCAGAATCCGGCCCCGCCCAGCGGTGACCGGTCGACGCCGTCGACCTTGTCGTGGAAGAGGAGCAGGAGGGGGAGGAGCAGAACCCCCACGAACACCCGCCAGAGAATCACCGTCAGATAGCTGACGTCGAGGTCGCCGCCGCGGACGTGGGCGAGTTCGTGGAGCACGATGGCCCGGAACGCGGGCCGGTCGGTCCGGGCGAGCGCCAGCAGTCCCCGGTTGAGCACGACGCGGCGGGCGCCCACGTGTCCGAAGGCGAGGCCGCCGATCCCGGGGTTGAGCGGGTCGGCGAGAAACCGCACCCGGACGCCGGCGGTCCGCGCCAGGCGGGAGAGTTCCCGGCTCAGCTCCGGCATCCGGTCGATCCGGACGAGGCCGCGGCGCAGGATGATCACGTAGGGCGTGAGGGCGTACAGGAGCAGGCATCCGGCCCCGGTCACGACGAGGACGGCCAGTTCCGGCGGGACCGGCAGCGGGTTGGGCGGAATCACGCACTCGTCGTGGTACGCCAGGAACGTGGCCAGTTTGCTGTTCGCGTCCGGTCCCCGTACGGCGGCGAACAGCATCGCCCTGCAGCGGCTCGACGTCATGAGCGGGCTCGGCGGCACGGACTCGGCCAGCAGGGCGGCGAGGTCGGCGGCGGCCGCCACGACACAGACGGCCATCAGCACGAACCGCGGCCACAGCGCACCAGGCACCGCGAAAGGATCGGCGGCCGCGACGGGCCGCCGGTTCACTCCCGCACCTGCCGGCCCATCGCGAGCCGGCCCACGATGGCCGCCGCCATCAGCTCCGCCTGCGTGTGCTGCACGCCCAGCCTCTTCGCCTCGCGGTAGGCGACATCGCAGATCTCGCGCAACACGGCCTGGTCCAGCGCCACTTCGTCGGTCGGAAGACGGCCGGCGGCCCCGCCCCCGGCCGCATCCGCCCCGGCTGTCCCGTCACCACCACCCGCCTCGGCACCTCCCGGGGTATCTCCCGCCGCGCCGTCGCCCGTCTCGCCGTCGGCGGCCCCGGTGCCCTGACCGCGCTGACCCGGGCGCAGCTTGTCAAACAGACGCTTGATCCACTCGCCCAGCACTCCCGACGATTCCTCGCGGGCCGCCTGCACCGTCTGCGCCGCCAGGAAGGTCACGACCGCCTGGGTCGTTCCCAGGGCGGTCATGGTCAGCGCCGACACCGACTCACCCAGGCCGAAGCCCAGCATGTCGTCGGTCCTCCGGTTCCGCCGGCCCCGCCGCGGCCGCCGGAAGTACACCGCGGCCGTCGTCTCCAGCAGCCAGAGTTCCTCGGGAGCCACCGCCTCGACCGCGTACCGCGCCAGCAGGACGACGTCCTCCCGCCCCCACGTCCGTCCCATCGCACCCCCGGATCCTCGGTCACGGATTGCCGGCGGGACCGCCCCGCCCGGTGAGGTCCGACGGATACCGACGGTTCCGAGGGAGCCCGACGGTCCGACGGAACCCGACGGTCCCGACGGAACCCGACGGTTCGACGGAGCTCGACGGTTCCGAAGGCGCCCGACCGGTCCCCACGATCCCGACCGATCCCCACGGATCTCAACCGGTCACCATGGAGCCCACCGGAGCAGAACGGATCATCCGACCGCAGTCATAGTGCGGTACGCCGCCGGGACGGCGCAGCCGTTTCACCGAAGACCGGCCTGATCCAGCTCAAGACCGGCAAGGCGCGCCCGCACGCGCACGAATAGGTGACGGGCTGCCGGATTCTCGGCGGTGGTGCGGGGGCCAGGTGTGGTGCGGGGGCCAGGTGTGGTGATGCGGTGGGCGGTCAGGTGTTCTCGGCGGCGGCCGGGGCGGCCCATTCGACGAACTGGACGATCACGCCGTTGGGGTCGGCGACCTGGAAGAGGCGTTCGCCCCAGGGCTCCTCACGCAGCGGCATGACGATCTCGACGCCCTCCGCGCGCAGCCGCTTCTCCTCCTGTTCGAGACCGGTGGTGGTGAAGGCGAGGATCAGGCCGGAGGCGCGCTGGTCGCGCTGGTCGGCCGGCAGCACCTCGGTGCCTCGGGCGAGCAGGACGATGTCCACCGCGGCGTCGTCGCGCGACAGCGAGGCGAATCCCTCGGCGGCGGCCTGCTCGACGTAGCCGAGGTGGGTGGTGAAGAACCGCTGGGACGCGGCGACGTCGTCGACGGTGAGCGAAACGGTGGACGCGGTGATGTGCAAAGTGCTTCTCCTCATGGGGTCCGCGGGCGAGGGGACGGGTTTCCGGGACGGACGAACGGACGGTTCGCAGGGCCCACCCGCTCTTCACTCGGAAGAACTTACGACGGGCGTAAAATTAGCCCGGTACACCTCGGGGTGTCAATATAAAAATGCTACGAGGGTAGGATTGCGCCATGCCTACTGACGCACACCCCTCCGAAGCCGCCGTGCCTCCCCCTCCTCCCGTCGGCCTGCGGGAATCCAAGAAGCAGGAGACCCGGCAGCTCATCTCCGACGTGGCCACCGGCTTGTTCCTCGCCCAGGGGTTCGACCGGACGACTATCGCCGAGATCGCCGCCGCCGCGCGGGTGGCCAAGAAGACGGTGACCAACTACTTCCCGCGCAAGGAGGACCTCGCCCTGGACCACCAGGACGTCTTCGTCGCCTCCCTGGCCGCGACGGTGAACGGCCGTCAGCCCGGTGAGCCGGCCCTGTCGGCCCTGCGCCGTGCCTTCGCCGACGCGGTCGCGGACGCCGACCCGGTCGCCGGGTTCTCCGGCCCCGCCTTCGCCCGCATGGTCGCCGACAGCCCGACCCTCTCCGCCCGTCTGCGTGACCTGCACGACCTGCGGGAGGCGGCTCTGGCCGACGCGTTGGCGGACGCCACCGGCGCACCTCGCGGCGACGTCACCCCCCGCACCGCCGCCGCCCTGCTCGGCGCCGTGCACCGCACCCTGTTCCAGCGCATCCAGGAACTCACCCTCACCGGACAGGACAACGCCCGGATCTCGGCCACCGTCACCGCGGAGGCGGACAGCGCCTTCGGCCTGCTGGAGCCTTCGCTCGCCACCTACGCCGCAGCCTGAGCCGGGCGCCGGCGCCGTCTGCCGGCGCCGCCCGCCGGCTCCGCACCGCCCTCGCCGCCCCGGCTCCGGGGCCTGAGAACGCTCACCGTCCTCACGGCCGGCTGGGTGCGGCTCGCCCCGGTGGCTCGCGGGCCGCCTTCACGCGCTGACCTGCCTTCCGGCGTCGGTCGGCCCTCAACTCGCCCGGAAATGAAGCGACTTGAGGAACTGAACGCCCCTGCGCGCCGGTTTCTTCGCGGCGCCGGCCTTTTCCGGCGGGCTGCTCAGCCCCCTCTTCTGCGGCTGAGGCATCGCGCGCGCCCGCCTCCCCTTCCCGCTCCCTCTCCGCGGCTCGCGCCACCAGTGCGGTGCCGGCCCGCTCCTGTCCTCGGTGGACACCTGTTCCCGCGCGCCTTCCCGGCCGAGGCCGCGCCTGCCTCTCGTATACCCCCGGGGGTACCTCCGTCCCTCTGTTATGGTGGTTCGCAGATACCCCCGGGGGTAATGGAAGGAAAGGAGTCGCAGCCGTGTTCTTCGTCGACACCCTGGAGATCGAGGGCCTGGGAAACCGCAGCTACCTGGCCGGCGGTGCCGGAACCGCGCTGGTGGTGGACCCGCCGCGCGACATCGATCAGGTCATCACCGCGGCCGCCCGGCGCGGGGTGCGCATCGTCCTCGTGGCCGAGACCCACGTGCACAACGACTACGTCAGCGGCGGTCTGGAGCTGGCCCGCGTGACCGGGGCCCGCTATCTGGTGCCGGCCGGCGCGTCCGTGGCCTTCACCCGGACACCGGTCACCGACGGTGACACGTACGCGGTCGACGACGGCCTGACCGTGCGGGCGATCGCCACTCCCGGCCACACCCCGCACCACACGTCGTACGTCCTCGCCGAGGGCGGCCGAGAGGTCGCGGCGTTCACCGGCGGGTCCTTGCTGATCGGCACCGTGGGCCGCCCCGACCTGGTCGACCCCCGGCTGACCGGAGAACTCGCCCGTGCCCAGCACTCCTCCGCGCACCGCCTCGCCGACGAGCTGGACGACGAGGTCGCGGTGCTGCCCACCCACGGCTTCGGCAGCTTCTGCTCCGCCGCCCCGGCCGAGGGCGCGGCGACCACGATCGGCCAGGAGCGCACCGGCAACGCCGTGCTGACCCAGGACGTGGACACCTTCGTCGCCGGGCTCCTGAGCGGACTGGACGACGTTCCGGCCTACTACGCGCACATGAGCCCGGCCAACGCCGCCGGTCCGGCGCCGGTCGACCTCACCGCGCCGAAGCCCGCGGACGCCGAGGAGATAGCCTCCCGGCTGGCGGCGGGGGAGTGGGTGGTGGACCTGCGCAACCGCGTCGCCTTCGCGCAGGGGCACGTCGCCGGATCCGTCAACTTCGAGGGCGACGGCAAGCTCGCCACCTACCTGGCCTGGCTGATGCCCTGGGGTAAACCGGTCACCCTTCTGGCCGAGACGTCCGAGCAGGTCGCCGAGGCGCAGCGCGAGCTGGTCCGGGTCGGCATCGACCGCCCGGCGGCCGCCGCCACCGGCGAGCCGGCCCACTGGATCCGCCCGGGCGAGCGGCTCGCCTCCTTCCCGCGTGCCCGCTTCGCCGACCTCGCCGCTGCGCGCGAGCGCGGCGAGCCGGTGGTGGTGCTGGACGTGCGGCGCGATGCCGAGCGTGCGCGCGGATCCGTCGCCGGATCCGTCCACATCCCGGTCCACGCACTGCCCCAGCGCATCGGTGAGGTGCCGGACGGGGTGGTGTGGGTGCACTGCGCAGGCGGTACGCGCGCGGCGACCGCCGCGTCCCTGCTCGACGCGGCGGGCCGTGCCGTGGTCGCGATCGACGACGCCTTCGACGCCGCCGCCGAGGCGGGACTGACCGCACCCGCGCCGGAGAGCACCGGCTGAGCGACGTACGCGCACCGGACACCACGAGCACAACCGCACGACAGGCCACAGAGCGCCCACCCCAGGCACCCCAGGCACAAACGCACCACAGGCAACCCGAGGCGCAGGCGCACGTGCGCCGCGCCGCAGCACCCGCACCACCCGCACGGAGTGATCAACCGATGTTCCCGTTTCCCCGCCGCGGCCCCGGCCGCCTCACCCCGGAACAGGCCCACGAGCGAACCAGTGACGGACGGGCGGTACTGCTGGATGTCCGCGAGACGCCGGAGTGGGACGCCGGTCACGCGCCGGACGCCCTGCACCTGCCGCTGAGCCGGCTGGCCGCGGTGACCGGTCTCCCGTCAGCGGTACGCGGCAGGCCGGTCGTCGCCGTCTGCCGCTCCGGCCGCCGCTCCCGGCGGGCCGCCGAGATACTCGCGGCCAGGGGTGTGGACGCCACGGACGTCACCGGTGGCATGACCGCCTGGGCCCGAGCGGGCCTGCCGGTCGTCGACGGCGGCGGCAAGAGCGGTGTGGTGGCGTGAGCGCGCTGGTCCTGGCCCTGATCGCCGGCGCGGTGGTCGGGCTCACGCTCGGCGCGCTCGGCGGGGGCGGCAGCGTCCTGGCGGTGCCCGCGCTGATCTACCTGCTCGGCTTCACCCCGGCCGCCGCCACCACCGCGAGCCTGATCATCGTCGCCGTCACCTCGCTCAGCGCCCTGTACGCCCACGCCCGTACCGGCAGTGTGCGGTGGAGGGCCGGCGCCCTGTTCGCGGCGGCCGGGCTCCTGCCCGCCGCCGCGGCCGGCGCCGGCGCCGCACGGCTGCCCCAGCCGGTGCTGACCGCGGCGTTCGCCCTCGTCGCCGCCCTCGCCGCCGTGCGTATGCTCCGCCCCGCCCGGACGACCGCCACCGGCACGACCGCCTCCGCGGCGACCGCCGCAGGGACGGCGGTCGCCCGGCCGGCCCTCGCCCGGCCGACCGCCGGACATACGACCGCCGGCCGCACGACACCGGCACGGACGACCGCCGAGGGCACGCCGGTGGAACGGACGACCACTGCCCGCACGACAGCGGAACGGACGGCCGCCGAGCGTACGACGGCGGAACGGAGGAGCGCCGAGCGTGCGCAGGCGGTGCGGCCGGCGAGGGTCGCGGGTGCCGGGGCGGGGCTGGGCGCGCTGACCGGACTGCTCGGGGTCGGCGGCGGCTTCCTCGCCGTGCCCACCCTGGTCACGGTGCTGGCGTTCGAGATGCCGTCCGCCGTCGGCACCAGTCTGCTGGTCACCTCCGCCAACTCCGTGGCCTCGCTCGCCACCCGCGGCGCCACCACGGCCGGCGTCGACTGGGCGGTGATCGCACCGTTCACCGGGGCCGCGATCCTCGGCGCCTGGGACGGCAGACGCCTGGCCGCCAAGGTCACCGGCGCCCTGCTGCGGCGGACCTTCGCCGTCCTGCTCCTCGCCGTGGCCGCGTTCATGCTCCTCGACGCCCTCACCTGACGGCCGCTGCCGCAGCGGCGCGGCACCGCTTCGTCAGGCCAGCGACAGGAACAGCTTCTCCAGCCGGGCACGCATCTGCTCCCGGTCCTCCGGCGCGGCCATGTCCGCATCGGTCAGGCAGCGCTGCAGTCCGGTGGCGATGATGGCGAAGCCCGCCCTGTCCAGCGCACGGGAGGCGGCGGCCAGTTGCGTGACCACGTCCTCGCAGTCCCGCCCCTCCTCGATCATCCTGATCACCCCGGCGATCTGGCCCTGCGCCCGGCGCAGCCGGTTGACCACCGTCTTCAGTTCCTCGGCCGCCATCGCCAGTTCCACCACGAGCCACACCCTTTCTTCATACCCCTGCGGGTATTCTATCGAAGGGGTGGACCCCAGAAGAGCAAAGGAAAGCCCCCATGGCATCCCCCACTGCCCCCACCGCCCTCAGCGCCGCCCAGGCGCACGCCCGCCTGCGGGAGTTGACGGTCGTCGACGTCCGTACGCCCGGCGAGTACGCCGCCGGTCACCTGCCCGGCGCGCACAACGTCCCCCTCGACCGCCTGGAGCAGGCCCTGCCCGCGCTGAAGGCGGCCGCCGAGCGCCGAGACCTCCTCGTCGTCTGCGCTTCCGGCGCCCGGTCCGCGACCGCCGCCCAGCGGCTCTCCGCGCAGGGCGTGCCCGCCGCCACCCTCACCGGCGGCACCGGCGCCTGGCAGCGGCTCGGCCACGACCTCCACCGTCCCGCCGGCGCCCGCACCCCCTGGGCCATGGACCGCCAGGTCCGCCTCGCCGCCGGTTCCCTCATCCTGACCGATCTGCTGGCCGCGCGGGGCCGGCGCAGGGCCCGCCTGCTCTCCGCGGGCGTGGCCGCCGGCCTGGTCCTCTCCGCCGTGACCGACACCTGCGGCATGGCGAAGATCCTCGCCAGGCTCCCGTACAACCAGCCCCGGGCCGCCGACCTCGACGCCACGCTCGCCGCCCTCACCGGCTGACACCCGCGGTCCCCCCGGCCGCCCCGGCGCACGCCGGAGCGCACCGCTCCCCCACCACGGGACCGGCGCGCCGCCCGCCGGAGCCGGGGTGGCAGGGGGAGCGGGGGGTGTTCAGGCGGTGCGCGGCCGCGTCCGGGTGCGCCCGGTGGCAGGGATACGGCAGCCCGCGCCTGGGCATGCACTCTGCGAACTCGCTTGATCGCACTACGTGTTCAGTGGAGGGTGAATGGCACCCGGGGCTTCCGTCAGGCACCTCGCCTGCATCATGGACGGCAACGGCCGCTGGGCCCAGAACCGCGGGCTGGACCGTACCCACGGCCATATGGCCGCCCGCTCCGCCTTCGACGCGATCGTGGACGGAGCCCTGGGCGAAGGCGTGGAGTGGCTGACGCTCTTCGCCTTCTCCACCGAGAACTGGGCACGCCCGGAAGAAGAGGTCTCCTTCCTGGTGCACTTCCTCGCCGAACGCGTGATCAAGCGGAGCATGTCGCGCCTGCACCAACGCGGTGTACGCCTTCGTCTGCTGGGCTGGGAGGACCCCCGCATCCCCGTCGACGTGATGGACCGGCTGCGCGAAGCCGAGGAACTCACCCGGCGGAACACCACACTGCACCTCACCCTGGCGTTCAACTACGGGGGACGCCGGGACCTGTGCGAGACCGTGCGTTCCCTGGTCTCCCAGGGCGTCACGCCGGAGAGGATCAGCCCCGACACCTTCGCCCGGCACATGGCCCTGCCCGAACTGCCCGACGTCGATCTGCTCCTGCGCACCGGCGGCGAGCACCGGATCTCGAACTTCCTGCTGTGGCACTGCGCCTACGCCGAACTCGTCTTCCTCGACGTGCTGTGGCCCGACTTCCGCGCCCCGCACTTCCAGCACGCCCTGGAGCTGTACCGGCAGCGCCAGCGCCGCTTCGGCACCCTGGGACCCGCCACCACCCCCGGCCCGGACCGTCCGGCGGACGACGGGGCCGCCTGGTCCGGCGCCGACGGCCGCCCCGCCCTTCCCGCCGCCCCCGCCCTTCCGGCCGTCCCCGCTCTTCCCGCCGTCCCGGACCGGCCCGGCCGAACCGGCCCGGCCGGCCTGCTCGGTCTGCCCACGACGATCGCCTCGCACCTGGGCAACAGCCTGCTGAACGGCCTGAAGGAGACCGCCCGCTTCGCGCTGCTGCACATCTCCGACGACCACGGGCAGAGCCACGGACCGGAGCCATGGTGAGCAGGCCGCTGCCCGGCCTGCTCACCCAGCCCGGGACCGGTCCGCCGCGGGTCCACGCCACCCGTGCCGGCCCGGAAGCCGGGCGGACACCCCGCGGGTGCGGGCCCTGCCGGCCCACACCCGCGGCAAGGGCCGTGCGGTCCCGGCCGCCGTGCAGGAGGCCGTCGACTACGCGGATCCGGCGGTCCGTACGGTCCGCCGCCGCACGCTGACGGTCCTCTTCCGGACCAGGGGCGTTCGCGAACACCAGGGCGCCGGCCTGCTCCGCGGCCTGCTCCGCCCCGGTCTCCCGCGGCACCCGCGGCCCACCACCGCCCCCATGGGCCAGGGCGCCGTGCGGACCGGCCAGCACCGCCCCCCTGGGCCAGGGCGTCGTGCGGACCGGCCAGCACCGATTCGATCGGGCCTGACCCTGACCCCTGCTCCGCGCCCGGCTCCCTCATGCTCCCGGCCGTCCCGGCTCACCCGTGGAGACGGCCATGCGCAGCCGCCCGTGCAGGACGCGCAGCAGGCCGTCGAGGAGCGGGCCCGCACAGAGACGCAGCGGGAGGGAGACGGGGTGGCGGGTCAGCAACGCGCCGCGGTGTTCCACGGTGTTCATCACCTGGTGCTGGAAGACCAGCCCGGGCCGGTAGAGCAGTTGGTACTCCGGACCCTGCCGGGCGAAGGCCTCCTCCGCCGCGGTCAGGGCGGTGCGGGCCTCACGGCAGGCGTGGGCCAGCAGTTCCCGCACACCGGGCGTGTCACGCCCGGCTTCCAGGTCGGTCCGGGTGACACCGAAGCGGACCAGATCCGCCAGCGGCAGGGTGAGCTTCCCGCCGCGCAGGTCCTTGGCGAGGTCGGCGAGGTCGTCCGTGCGCTGGACGGCCTCGGCGTGCGCGCGGGCCGCGGGGACGGGCGGCTGGGGGGCCTCGGGCAGCACCGCCGCATGGAGCAGGCGGGTGAGCGGCATGTTGATGCGCTCGATGTACTGCCGGTAGTCCTCCTGGGTCGGGTACTCGGTGTAGGTGATCTGCTGGGCCTGGCCCGCCAGCAGGGTGTGCACGTCCGCGTGGCACAGCCCGCGCGCGGCCACGGTGTGCAGGAAGGCCCGCAGGAACGGCTGCCCGGCCCGGCCGGTGACCAGCCCCCGCCGGACCTGATCGTTCCACTCGTACAGCGGTCCGGGGTCACGCTCGGCGACCGGCGCGTCGGCCAGGTGGTCGCCGTGCAGGCCGAAGGCGACGACGGCGAGCAGGTACGGCTGCCAGGCGGCGGGCAGGAAGAGCCGGGTGGGCGCGTACCACAGGGGGAAACGGCGCATCGCCGTACCGGCCGCCGCCGTGTAGTCGTCCCGGAGCCGGGAGCCGCGCAGGCCGGCGGCGTTCAGCACGTGTCCCCAAGGGGTGAGCCCCTGGGAACGGGCGACGCGGGACAACGGCTCCCAAGGCGTCGGCATGACAGGCTCCCTCCCCGCGCCGCGTGCCGCACACGCGCAGGCGCTCTCGGAACGGGTGGCGCGAGCACCACCCGGGTAGGTCACTTCGCAGCATCAAGCACTCACGGAACGTGTTCACTTGGAGGGTGGATGCCCACGAACGCCCCTCGGCATGTGGCCTGCGTCATGGACGGCAACGGCCGCTGGGCCCGGCAGCGGGGACTGGCCGCCGCGCACGGGGACCTCGCCGCCGCCCACGCCGTCGGAGCGCTGTGGGAGACCGCCGAGGAGGAGGGCATCGAATGGCTGACTCTCCTCGTCCCCGCCGACAGGCCCGCGGCGCCCGCGGACCAGGGCGCCGGCTGCCCGCCGCACCTCCTCACGCAGCACGTCCTCGGCACAGCCCTGGAACGTCTGCACGACGAGGGCGTACGCGTACGTCTCCTGGGAGCCGCCGGCCCCGGTCCCGCCGAGGAGATCCGCCTGCGGCTGCGGGAGGCGGAAGAGCTGACCCGGCGCAACACGCGGCGCAACCTGACGATCGCCCTCGACGACGGCGGCCGGAAGGACACCCTGGACGCGGCACGCGAGCTGGTCCGCCGCCGTGTCCCGGCCGACCAGGTGACGGAGGACTCCTTCCGCCGGTACATGCGGTACCCGGAGCTGCCCGACGTCGACCTGTGCATCCGCACCGGAGGCGACCACCGGCTCCCGAGCCTCCTGCTGTGGCACTGCGCCGACGCCGAACTCGTCTTCCTCGACGTGCCCTGGCCGGACTTCCACCCCGACCATCTGCGCTACGCCCTGGCCCTCTACCGGCAACGCCGCCTCGACCGGGCCCCCGCCGGCCGGAGTGCCGCCGCGGCCGCCCGCGGTCCCGGCGAGGCCCCCACCGGCCCCGCCCCGCGCCCCGCCCCGGACCCGCTGGCCGGCCCCGGTCCCCGCCCCGGCGAAGACCTGCTGCCCAAGCTGCTCAGCCTCCCCCGCGCCCTCGCCGGCCGCCTGGGGCTCGTCCTGCTCGACGGCCTGGAGGAGACCAGGCGCCACGCCACCGCCGAGACCACCGGCCGCGCCCCGACGCGTCGCACCTGACACCGCGCGACGGCCGGGGGAGCCGGGGGGCCGCGCGGGGCTACGGCGTCAGCACGATCCTGCCGAAGACCTCACCGGCGTCCGCCTTCCGGTGCGCGAGCGCGGCTTCGTCCAGGGGCAGCAGCTCGTGCACCACCGCTTCGATCTCACCGCGGGCGGCCGAGGCGAACAGCTCGCCGCGCGCGGCCCGCAGGCCGGCCGGGGGGACCGTGGCCGCGCTGAAGGCGGCGAAGGACATCGACTTCTGGAACGCAGTCATGATCCTCGTGCCGAAGTCGGCGGGCGGCGGGCCTCCGACCGCGCCGACGGCCACCATGCGGCCGTTGGGGTTGAGCCTGTCGAAGAACGACGGCATGTCCTTGCCCGCGACCACGTCGATGATGACGTCGTACCCCTCCGAAGCCGCTGCCGCCGCTCCCCGAGCCGCTGCCGCCCCCTGAGCGACTGTCCCCTTCCGAGCCGCCCCGCCGTCCTGATCCGCCGCCCCCTCCAGAGCCACCGCTCCTTCCATAGCCCCTGCTCCCTCCAGAGCGCCCGCCCCCTCCGAGGCCACCGCTCCCTCCAGGGCCCCCGCCTCCTCCGGAGTCGCTCCCCTCTCCCGCACCTCTGTCCCGCTCTCGCCGGAACGGTCCAGCACGAGGGTCGCGCCGAGCCGCCGCAGGCGTTCGCCCCGCTCCGCCGACGAGGTCGTGACCGCCACCGCGGCGGCGCCGGCCCGGGCGGCGAGCTGGACGGTCATGATCCCGATGCTGCCGGCCGCGCCGCGCACGAGGACCCTCTCGCCGGGTGCGAAGTGAGCGTGCCGCAGCCCGAAGTGGGCCACCGCTCCCGCACTGCCGAGGGTCACCGCCGCCGCGGCGGACAGACCGGCGGGCAGGGGCAGAACCTGCTCGACCGGCGCGAGGGCCCGTTCGACGTAGCCTCCGCCGGTACCGGTGAAGCCCCAGACCCGCCTGCCGATCCATGACGCGTCCACGCCGGCACCGACCGCGGTGACGGTGCCCGCCACCTCGCCGCCGGGGATGTGCCCCTCGGTGAAGCCGTAGGAGGCCAGCGCACCGGACCGGATCAAGGTGTCGACTCCGCCCACGCCCACCGCCTCGGTGGCGATCACCACCTGCCCGGCGGCAGGCACGGGCTCGGGCAGCTCGACCACGGCCAGCCCCTCGGGGCCGCCGAACGTCCGGATCTCGATCGCCTTCAAGGTCAACTCCCTGTTCCCGGACCGCCCAGCGCGGTCCGTCTCCAGCGCCCGCCGGCACTCCTCGCCCCGGCTGCGGCGCCGGGAAGCCGCCCGGCGCCGCGGCCCGGCATCCGAGCCGCACGAGCCGCGTCCCACCGACGCCTCGGACCGTAACGGACGCCCCCGTCCGCCTGGCTAAAGTGAGAGCGGTGACCGACGATCTGCCTCACTCGCTGCGCTCGGACGCCCGGGACAACCGCGCGCGCGTTCTCGAAGCGGCCCGGGAGCTGTTCTCCGCCGACGGCCTGGACGTGCCGATGCGGGAGATCGCGCGGCGCGCGGGCGTGGGGCCCGCCACCCTGTACCGCCGCTTCCCCACCAAGCAGGCGCTGGTCGCCGAGGCCTTCGCCGACCAGCTGAACGCGTGCCGCGCCATCGTCGACGAGGCGTGCGCGGAGCCGGATCCGTGGCGGGGTCTGTGCCAGGTGATCGAGCGCGTCTGCGAGCTGCACGCCCGGGACCGCGGCTTCACGGAAGCGTTCCTTTCGAGTTACCCGGACACCGTCGATGTCGCCGCGGGCCGCGAGTACACGGTGGGCGCGGTCGCCGCGCTGGCCCGGCGGGCCAAGGAGACGGGACGTCTGAGGTCCGACTTCGTCCTGGACGACCTGATCCTCGTCCTCATGGCCAACAAGGGGCTCCGTGCCGCCTCGGCCGCCACCCAGGTCGCGGCCTCCCGCCGCTTCGCCGCACTGGCGATCCAGGCGCTGGAGACCCGCCCCCGGCAGGAGCCCCTACCGCCGGCGGCACGACTCGTCTCCGCCGAGCCGCGAGGAACCTCCCGCTGAGGGCCGTCTCCGCCGAGCCGCGAGGAACCTACCGTTGAGCGCCGTCTCCGCCCTGGCCCGGGCCCTCCGCCACCGGGGACGGCGGCACTGCTCCGACGCCTCCTGAACTCGTCGGCCGGCGACCGGCGACCGGCCGGTGGTGTTTCGCCGGCCGGCCTCCCTCCCCGCCCACCCGGTCATCCGCGGTGGCCGCCAGGAACGGGTTTCGGCGCGGGCGCCGGCGCGGACGCGGGGACCGCGACGGGACGGCCTTCGGCCCGCGAGCGGGTGGCGGCGTCGGCGATGGCGAGGGCGGCGCGGGCGTCCTGGCCGGTGCAGGGACTGGGGCGGACACCGGCCACGACCTCGGTGAACGCGGTGAGTTCGGCGCGGTAGGCGTCCAGGAAGCGTTCCATGAAGCCGGGGTGCGGAGTGCCGCCGGGCCAGGCCGCCCCCTCCGCCGAGACCAGCGGGGTCTCTTCGGTGAGACCGGCGACCATCGTGCCCGCGGAGCCGCACACCTCCAGGCGCACGTCGTAGCCGGCGCCGTTGTAGCGGGTGGCGGTGCACGTGGCGAGGGTGCCGTCGTCGAGGGTGAGGACGCTGACGGCGGTGTCGGCGTCACCGGCGTCGGAGAAGAACGTCTCGCCGCGGTTGGCGCCGGTGGCGTACACCTCGGCGACCTCGCGGCCCGTCACCCAGCGGATGATGTCGTAGTCGTGGACGGAGCAGTCGCGGAAGATGCCGCCCGATCCGGGGATGTAGCCGGGGGGAGGAGGCGTCGGGTCGGACGTGCACGCCCGCAGTGTGTGCGTCCAGCCCAGGCGGCCGTCGGTGACGGCCTCACGCACCGCCCGGTACCCGGCGTCGAAACGGCGCTGGAAGCCGATCTGCAACGGGATCTCGCCGCCCTCCAGGGCCGCCAGGACCCGGTCGGTCTCCTCCAGCGTGCCGGCGACCGGCTTCTCGCAGAAGGCGGGCAGCCCCGCGCGGTGGGCCGCCAGGATCAGCTCGGCGTGGATGCCGGTGGGCGCGGCGATGACGACGCCGTCCAGCCCGGCGCCGAGCAGGGCGTCCAGGTCACCCGCGTACTCCGCGCCGACCCGGTCCGCCACCGCGCGGGCGGACCGTTCGTCGCGATCGTGCAGCACGAGGGAGGAGACGGCCGGCAGACCGGCCAGGGTCGTCGCGTGGAACGCGCCGATACGGCCCGTGCCGATGAGTCCGATGCGCATGTGCGAAACCTTTCGTGCGGAGGGGGACGGAGAGCCGGAGCGGCCCGCCTGCTTTCTAATCCCGGAAGCGCCGGAGATCAAGCATTTGTGCTGACATAAAGACGTATGGAGCTTAGAGGCAATGAGGCATACTGGCGGCTGTCGGCAGCAGTCCGCAGGAGGATGACGTGGAGCCGCTAGCACACAGGATCACCATCGACCGGAACAGTCCGGTCCCCCTGTACTTCCAGTTCGCCCAGCAGTTGCAGGACCTCATCGAGGCCGGGGAACTGCCGCCCGGTACGCGGCTGAACAACGAGATCGCCATGGCGGACCAGTTCGGCCTGTCCCGCCCGACCATGCGTCAGGCCATGCAGCACCTCGTCAACAAGGGTCTGCTGGCGCGCAAGCGCGGAGTGGGGACCCAGGTCGTCACCAACCGCATAAGGCGACAGCTCGAGTTCACCAGCCTCCACGAGGACCTGGAGCGCGACGGACGCCGGCCGCGCACACAGGTGCTGTCCGTCGAAACCGTCCCCGCCGAAGGGGAGATCGCCGCCGGGCTCCGGCTGGCCGAGGGGACGCCGGTGCTGGCCCTGGAGCGTCTGCGGTTCGCCGACGACCAGCCGATCGCGCTCCTGCACAACTTCCTGCCGGAAGGCCTGATCGAGCTGACCCTGGAGGAGCTGGCCGAGGCGGGCCTCTACCAGCTGATGCGCCAGTCCGGCGTCGGCCTGAGCAGCGCGGAGCAGACCATCGGCGCCCGGCGGGCCACGGTCGCCGAGGCCGGACTCCTCGGCGAGGTCCGCGGTGCCACGCTGCTGACCATGACCCGTATCGCGTACGACGGTTCGGGCCGGCCGGTCGAATACGGTTCCCATGTGTACCGGGCCTCGCGCTACGCGTTCGAGATGACCGTCTCCGCGCACTGAGCGCTCTGCCGTGCGGTACTTCACCGGCACCACGCCCCTCAGTGCCCCCGCTTGAGGAGCGCGTCGGACAGGTCGGCCGCCGCGTCGTTCAGGCGCAGGCCGATCACGTCGAGGCGGCGCAGCAGTTCGCGGCGGCTCAGGGAGCGGGGGCCCAGCTCCTTGCGGAACAGGGCGGCGACGGCGGTCTGGTACTCGCGTCGCACCCGGCCCGCGGCCTTGCGCGCGGCCAGGGCTCCGTCCTGCACCCGGCGCGGGTCGGCCGGCAGCACGGCGACCGCGTCGCGCAGCGCGAGGAGTCCCTCGCGCACCGCGTCCAGGGCGGTCAGGTCGGCCGGGTCGCCGGGCATGCCGAACAGGTCGGTCTCGCGGACGAGGTCACGCAGATTGTCGAGCACGTCGTCGACGGAGCGGGAGAAGCGGTAGAGGTCCTCCCGGTCGATCGGAGTGGTCAGGGACGCGGACAACTCGGCGACCAGCGCGGCCCGGTGGCGGTCGCCCTCGTGCTCGACCGCGCCCATGGCGGTGCGCGCGTCGGCCGGGCTGAGGTGTCCGGCCGCGAGGTCGGCGGCGAGGTCGACGCCCTTGACCGTCGCGTTCAGCTGATCGGTCAGCAGGGCGACGGTGGTGCGGTGCGAATGCCCGGTGAGGTCACCGAGAATGCGGCGGACGGCGGCGGCTACCAAGAGGTGAGTCCCTTCAGGAGCAGGCCGGCCAGAAAGCCGGCGGCGAAACCGGCCGGCAGGGTCACCAGCCAGGCGGTCAGCAGGGGAACGGTGAACTGCCAGCGCACCCGTCGGCTGCCCTCGCTGGCACCCGTGCCGATCAGGCCGCCGGCCAGGGACTGGGTCATGCTGACCGGCATGCCGAGCCCCACAGTGGACAACACCGCTGCGGACGAGGCGAGTTCGGCCGACATCACCTGCCAGGGCCGGGCGGTGAGCAGCCGGCCGGCCGCGCCGCGCGCGATCCTGCGCGCCCCCACCAGGGCGCCCAGGGCGAAGACGACCGCCACCAGGGCGTCGCCGGTCTCCCAGGGCCGGGGGAGCAGCGCGTCTCCCGCGAAGGTCACGGCGACCACCGCGAACATCTTCTGCCCGTCGTTGGCGGCGTAGGCCAGGCACTGGGTACCGAAAGCGGCCAGTTGCAGAGCGCGCACCAGGCGGGGCATGCCGCGCACCGCGGGGATCCGGCGCACCGTGCGGCCGATGAGCCAGCCGGCCGCCACCCCCACCAGCGGCGCGGCGGCACCGACGGCCAGTACCAGAGCCAGGTGCCCCCAGGAGGGGCGCACCCCCAGGGCGATGCCGGCCCCCGCCAGCGCACCCAGCACCGCCAGGGTCAGTGACGTGGCCACTCCGCGCCAGGTCAGCAGCACGACGAGGGCCACGGAGGCCGCGGCGCCCGCGAGGAAGACGGACTGCGCCGTGGCGGGCGGCTCCTGGCTGAGGCAGCCGGTGAAGGTGCGGGCGACGGCCAGGCCGAAGAGGTGCGGGCCCAGACCGACGGCCAGGGTCAGCAGGGCCAGCGCCAGACCCGCCGAGCGGCTGCGGTGCCGTACGGCCAGCTCCAGCAGCGCGCCGCCGTCGTTGGCACCGCAGACGAAGACGAAGGCGACGGCGGTGACGCACAGGGCGACGGTCAGGGTCACGGAGGCCTCTTTCACGGGCGTGTCGGGCAACGGCGGCGCACGGGCGCCCCCACCGGATCGGCACCGGCCCCGGCACGGGTCCGGGCAACGGATCCGGCACGGGTTCCGGCACCGGTGCCGGTGCGGGCGCGTGGCGTACTCCGCGTACTCCGCGCACTCCGCGCGGTCCGAAGCCCGCGGAGCGGCCGGGGAGGCGTGCAGGGTGCGCCGCCTCTCCGCGGATCGCACGGAGCGCTCCGCGCCGGAGCGGAGCAGGGGTCAGCGCACCCCGGCGGCGCGCAGGACGTCGGCGAGGTCGACGAGCTTGTAGTTGGTGTCGGTGCGACCCCCGTCGTCGCCGCCCGCGGACGGCGCGTTGTAGCCGTCCTGGGCGACGAACAGCCCGTGCGGGAAGGCGGTGCCCAGGGCACGGCCGGTGGCGGCTATGCCGTCCGTCTCCTCCGAGCCGTCGACGGCCGCGCCCGCGGCGACGCGGAACGCGCCGGTCCAGCGGTCGTCGGAGGTGTCGTAGACGGAGTAGGTGTAGTCACCCTGGCTGGAGGCGATCAGGTACTGCCGGCCGGAGGGTGCGCGCAAGAGGGTGAGTCCCTCGGTGTCCGCGACGAGGTGGTGGCCGCCGTACCCCGGGTCGTCGCCGGCCACGCACTCCTCGCTCGCGGGGTCGTACTCGGCCGGTACGCCGAACTGCTCGGTCCGGTCCACCAGTTGCGGTGCGGCGGCGAGGTTGGCGGACACCTTCCAGATCCCGACGTCCTCCTGGCCGATGTAGGCGGTCCCCCGGTCGGCGTCCACGGTGATGCCTTCGGCCTGCGGCCCGCTGCCCGGCTTCTCGCACGGGCTCCAGGAGCCGCCGGGCGTGCGGAAGGTGCTCGGCAGGGTGAGGGTGCGCACCTTGTCGTAGGTGAGGGTGCCGGACGCGGTGACGCGCACCTCGAACAGTCCCACGTCGGCGGTGTGCCGGCGGCTGGCGAGCACGTAGGAGCGGCCGGTGCGCCGATCGCGCCAGGCCGCGGTGCCGTACGCCGTGTACTGGTCGTCGACCTCGGCCTCGGTGGCGGCGAAGGCGCGCGGGACCGCCGCGTCGGTGACGTCGGTCAGTGGCGCCGACGGCCGGGAGCCGTCGATCCGGTAGAAGCGGATGCGGTCGCGCCCGCGGTCGGTGACGACGGCGACGTCCGAGCGCCGGCCGTCGGGGAAGCGCAGGCCGGTGAGCACGTCCACGTTGTTGAAGCGGCCGGGTGCCGATCCGGCGGCGGGCGCCGCGGGGGCGGGGAGGGTCTGGAGCCGCGTGCCGTCGAGGCGGTGGACGTCGAGGCCGCCCTCCTTGGCCGTGCCCAGGACGAGGCTGGATCCGGGGTGGGCGGCGTCGTACCAGATCGCGGGGTCGTCGGCGTTGGAGTTGCCGCCCTCGTCGTCGTCGAAGAGAGCCGGCGTCTCCGCCTTGGCGTACACCGGCGCAACGGTGTGGTTGCCGGGCAGCGGAGCGGTGGCGGCGGTCGCCGTGGCCGCCGTCACTCCGCTGACGAGGACGGTGAGCGCGGCGGTGAGGCGGGTGCGTCTGTGCATGGTGTTCCTCCCTGACGGGGGGTCTGTCACCCCATGATGCTGCGGACCTTACATAAGAATGTGCGGACAAATGAAGGGGGTGGAACGGAGGTTGTGGCAGCCGTTTCAGGTGAACAGCAGATGACCTGCGGGTTACGGAAGAACCAACAGCGCATCAGAAACTGGTGTCATCAGAATGTCTTGACATAGGACGGGGTGCCGTTGAAGCTGTCCGGCATCAGGTCGCCGAGCCGCGCTCGAGGGCCTCGGACCACGCCATTCGAGCCCGGTTTTCCCCGGGACACCGCGGGAGGTCACGCCATGCCCAGTCGCTCTTTCCGGGCCCGTCCCCGACTCACCGGCCGCCACCGGCGCACGGCCGTCGCCCTCGCCCTCGCCGGCGCGCTCGGCGCCGCTGCCGCCTGCGCGCCCTCCGGCACCGCGGGTTCCGGCGCGGGACCGGGCGCCGGTCCCCGTGTGAAGCCGGTGATCGAGACCGGCTTCGACCTGGACCGGCTCGTCGCAGCGGCCAAGAAGGAAGGCGGCGTCACGGTCTACGACAGCACCGGTGACATCACCAAGACCGCCGCCGCCTTCACCGCCGAGTACGGCATCAAGGCCACCGGGGTGAAGAGCAAGGTCGGCGACACCCTGGAGAAGATGACCCGCGAGAACCAGGCGGGCAACGCGACCATCGACGCCACCTTCTACGAGGACGGCCCCTCGCTCGTCGGCCAGTTGCTGGCGCAGAAGGTCGTCTACACGTGGATACCCGGCAGCCTGGCCCAGGACATCCCCGTCCCCCGGCAGAACCCGCTGCAGGTCCTGTCCAAGGGCAACATGTGGGTCTACAACCCCAAGCTGTTCCCGAAGGGGTGCCCGGTACGGAACATCTGGGACCTGGCCGACCCGGCCTGGAAGGGCAAGGTCGCCCTGCAGGACCCCCTGGGCAAGCCCAACATCGTCGAATTCTTCAACCAGTTGAAGTCCGGCGGGGACACCCGGCTGCGACAGGCGTACCGGGCGAAGTACGGCAAGGACCTGCCGGCCGGCGAGTCCGCCGGTGAGGCCTGGGTCAAGGGCCTGGCCGGCAACAGTCCGATCCTCACGTCCTCGGACGACGACGCGGCCGCCGCCGTCGCCTCGCCGAACCAGACCAAGGAACGCGTCGCCCTGGTGTCCAACGCGAAGTTCCGCGACGTGAAGGACAAGAACTACTCCATGCGGGTCTGCGCCGGGATGCAGCCCTGGGCCGGCTACCAGTACCCGAAGTTCGCCGCCGTGGCGACGAAGACCAAGCACCCGAACGCGGCCAGGCTGTTCGTGTACTTCATGCTCACGCAGGCCGGCGTGGACACCCAGATGAACACCGGCGGCGTCCCCGGCAACCCTCGCCTCGAGCCCGGCTCCTTCATGCCGGACGGTCTGACCGACTGGAACGGGCAGCTGCTCGTCTTCGACCCGGACCGGCTCGGCGGCGACTTCGCGAACCTGCAGGCGATGCAGGACTACTGGCGCCTCAACCACCGCTGACCGCCCCGCCGGGCCCGGTCCCTCGCGACCGGGGCCGGCCCGCACCCGGACACGTTACGGAGACCCGCGCATGGCCGCCGTCACCCGCCCACCCGTCACCGCACCTCCCGACCCCGGTCACAGCCCGGCCGGGACCCGGCTCAGCCGACTGCGCTACCGGCTGAGCGTCCTGCGGCACGAGCCGACCCACGTGCTCGGCGTCCTGCTCGTCGCCGCCCTGCTCTACCTGGTCCTCGCACCGCTGATCGCGGTCCTGTCCGACTCCGCACAGGTGCAGCACGGCGACGAGGGCCAGGCCTTCCAGGCGCCCGGCTCCACCACCGGCTACTACTTCTGGCGGGTCTTCCGCTCGCCCGTGGCCAGGCTGCTGTTCTGGCAGCCGCTGCTGCACACCGTCGTGGTCTCGCTCGGCGTCACCCTCGTCGCCGTGCTGCTCGGGGGGTCGACGGCCTGGCTGCTGACCCGCACCGACGTGACCGGCCGCAAGTGGCTGTCCACCGCCCTGGTCGTCCCCTACATGCTGCCCTCCTGGACGTTCGCGCTGGCCTGGCTCGCGCTCTTCAAGAACGACTCCTCCGGCGGCCAGATCGGCATCCTGGAGTCATGGGGAGTGCACACCCCCGACTGGCTGGCCTACGGCCAGGTCCCGATCATCATCTGCCTGGGCCTGCACTACTACCCGTTCGTGCTGCTGCTGTTCGGCAACGCGCTGCGCCGCATCGACAGCCAGCTGGAGGACTCCGCGCGCATCCTGGGCGCCGGCCGCGGCACCATCGCGGCCCGCATCACACTGCCGCTGATGCTGCCGTCGCTGTCGTCGTCGGTGCTGCTGGTCTTCGGCCGCATCCTCGGCACCTTCGGCACCCCCTACATCCTGGGCCTGCCGGTGGGCTACGACCTGCTCTCCACCTCACTGTTCCGGTCGGTCAACAGCCACCAGCGGGGCGTCACCGCCGTGCTGACCGCGGTCATCGTGGTGATCGGCGTGCTGGTGATCCTCGTCGACACCCGGCTGGCCAGGGAACAGAAGCGGTTCATCACGGTCGGCGGCAAGGGAGCCATGGACCGCCTCGCCCGGCTCGGCCGCTGGCGGCTGCCCGCGCTCGGTCTCGCGCTCGCGGTGTTCACCGCGGGCGTCGTCGTCCCCGTCGCCACCCTGGCCCTGTCCACCGTGACCAAGACCCCGGGCGTCTTCCACGCCGACAACTTCACCCTCAAGTACTGGGTCGGCGCCCATCTGGCGGGCGCACCCGGCTTCCCGCACGGCGTGCTGCGCGGCAGCGAGCTGTACTCGGCAGCGTGGAACAGCCTGCGCATCGTCGGCCTGGCCGCCCTCGTCTGCGGGGTGGCGGGCCTGCTCATCGGCTACGTCGTCGTCCGCGCCGGCGGCAGCAGGATCGGCTCGCTCCTGCGGCAGATCAGCTTCCTGCCGTACATGGTGCCCGGCATCGCCTTCGCGGCGGCCTTCCTCTCCCTGTTCGCCGTTCGCCGCGGCCCCGTTCCCGCCCTGTACGGCTCGGTCAGCCTGCTGGTGATCGTGCTGGCCGTCACCCACCTGCCGTACTCCTCGCGTTCGGGCATCAGCGCCATGACCCAGCTCGGCCGCGAACCCGAGGAGGCCGCACAGGTCTCCGGGGCCGGCTGGTTCACCCGGCTGCGCCAGATCATCCTCCCGATCCAGCGAGGCGCCCTGACCACCGGAGTCATCCTGCCGTTCATCTCCGGACTGAAGGAGCTGAGCATCGTCATCATGCTCACCACCACCGGCACCCAGTTGCTGACCACACTGTCGATCAACCTCGTCGACTACGCCTACGACCAGATGGCCAACGCGGTGGTCCTCGTCATCGCGCTGGTCTCCTTCCTCGCCACCTACCTCACCCAGCGCCTGACCAAGACCAACCTGTCGTCCGGACTCGGAGGCTGAAGACGTCATGCCGGCCATCTCGCTCACGTCGGTGCGCAAGAGCTACGGCTCCGGACCGCCCGCCGTCGACAACCTCGACCTGGAGATCCCCGACGGCTCGTTCACGTGCCTGCTCGGCCCTTCCGGCTGCGGAAAGACCACGACCCTGCGCATGATCTCCGGACTGGAGTCGCTCAACGCGGGAACCATCACCGTCGGCGGCCGGGTCATGGACTCCACGCGCCAGGGAGTCTTCGTGCCGCCGGAGAAGCGCGGCATGGGCCTGGTCTTCCAGAACTACGCCCTCTGGCCGCATCTGACGGTGGCCAAGAACGTCGAGTTCGGTCTCAGGGTGCGCAAGGTCAAACCGGCCCAGCGCGCCGAACGCGCCGCCGCCGCCCTGAAGATGATGCAGATCGACTGGGCCGCCGACCGCTACCCGGCCCAGCTCTCCGGCGGCCAGCAGCAGCGCGTCTCGCTCGCCCGCATGCTCGCCGTCAGCCCCGACGTGCTGCTGCTGGACGAACCGCTGTCCAACCTCGACGCCCAACTGCGGCTGGACATGCGGGCCGAACTCAAACGCATCCACGACGAGACGGGCCACACCATCGTCTTCGTCACCCACGACCAGCTGGAGGCCATGACCATGGCCACCCACGTCGTGGTGATGAACAAGGGGGTCGTCCAGCAGATGGCACCCCCGATGGAGGTCTACGGCCGCCCGGCCGACACCTTCGTGGCCCGGTTCGTCGGCAGCCCGCCGATGAACCTCTTCGAGGCCGGGGACGACGCCGCGCGCGACACGTTCACCGGCGCCGCGCGCGAACGGGTCCTGGCCGCCCGGCCGGACCTGACCGAACGGCTCGCCACCGTCGGCGTCCGGCCCGAGAACCTGCGGCTGCTGCACGACGCCGAGGAGCCGCCCGCCGACGCGTTCGTCTTCGAGGGCACCGTCAAGACGGCGCTGCCCACCGGTTCCAGCTGGACCGTGCTGGTGACCGCCGGGCGCACCGAGCTGTACCTGGTGTCGTACACCGACGTGCGCGCCACCCCCGCCACCACCGTGCGCTGCGCCGTCCGCACGGCCGACCTGCACCTGTTCGACCCCTCGGGCACGAGGCTGCCCGACGAGGCGGTCGGCGCCGTACCGATGAAGGAGGACACCGCGACATGGGCCAGCTGACCCGACCCACGGCACTTCTGCTGGACTTCGGCGGAGTGGTCGTGGCGACCACCAACCGCCCCTCCTGGGCACACGACCTCGCCACCGAACTCCACGCCGCCCTGACCGCCGCGGGCTGCGCCGAGCTGACCGTCGAGCACATCGAGGCGGACCTGTCGGCCGGATCCGCCGCCGACTCGCACTGGAAGAACGCGATGAGCCGGCCGGCCGCCCCCGAGGAGATGACGCACCGGCGCTTCTGGAGCGACTTCGTCGCCGCGGACTGGCCGCAGGCCGCGCTCGCCTGGGTGACCGCCCACGCCGAACCGCTGTGCCACCGGCTCGGCGAGCTCAAACAGGACCGCGTCACCCGCGACGGCATGCCCGCACTCCTCGACACCTGTGACGAGATGGGCATCGCCGTCGGCATCGTCTCCAACGCCCTGGCCGGCTCGGTGCACCGCGACTACATGGCCGAACACGGCCTCGACAAGCGCGTCGCGGTGCAGGTGTACAGCGACGAGGTCGCCGTCCGCAAACCCAACCCGGAGATGATCCGCATCGCCGCGCGCGCCCTGGACACCGACCCGGCCGGCTGCTGGTACGTCGGCGACAACTACGACCGCGACGTGCTGTGCGGCCGGCGCGCCGGAGCCGGCGCGACCGTCCTGATGGAGGCCCGCGGCACCTATGACCGGCCCTACATCGTCCAGGCCGAGCCCGACGCGGTCGTCGCCGATCCGGACGAACTGCGTGAACTGCTGCTCGCCGCCCCGGCCCCCACCGCCCGGTGAGACCCGCCGACGGCCCGCACGCCGCCCCGCCCGTTCACCGGCCCGGCCCCGGCGGACGACGGAGCGGCCCGCGCCCCCGCGGCCGTCCGCACCCCGCTGACCACCTGCGCTCCGCGGATCCCCGGACGTCCCGAACATCCCGGACGACCTCAACATCCCGGACGACCTGAACGACTCGAGAAACCTGAAGAACCCGAACAACCCCAAGAAGCCGAACAACCCGAACAACCCGAACAACCCGATGGGAGAGTCCCCGTGACGACGCTCCGCCCCCCGCGGGCGCTGCTGCCGGACCACGGCGGCGTGCTGATGAGGTCCGTCAGACGCCCCGAGCGCATGGCCGCCTTCGCCGACCGCGTGCTCGCCCTGGTGGGCGCCCGCACGGGCCTCGACCGGGACGCCGTGCTACGCGACGTCAACGCCGGCAAGGCCGCCTACCGCGCGTGGAAGAACGGCGGCGTCCGTACCCCCGAGCCGCGCGAGATCGGGCACCGGGAACTGTGGGAGGACTTCATCGCCGCCGACTGGCCGCCCGCCGCGCGCGCCCTGGCCGGCGCCGAGGCCGTCCCCCTGTGCCGGGAGATGACGCTCGCCGAGAGCGACAAGACCCTCGCTCCCGGCATGCTGGAGACACTCAGGCTGGCACGCGATCACGGGGTGCGCACGGGCATCGTGTCCAACACCCTGCTCGGCTCGCTCAACCGCGACCTCGCCCGGCACGTCGGCACCGACCCCTACCTGGACGTGCAGGTCTACTCCGACGAGATCGGGCTGCGCAAGCCCGCACCCGGGACGATCCGCCTGGCCGCGCGCGCCCTTTCGGTCGACGTCGCCGACTGCTGGTACGTCGGCGACCACTACGACCGGGACGTGGTGTGCGGCCGGCGCGCCGGTGTGGGCGCGACGATCCTGATGAGGCCGGCCGGCCGCCGGGACGCGAGCGCGCGCCCGCAGCCGGACGCCGAGGTCACCGACGGCCTCGAACTGCTCGGCCTGCTGCGCAGTGCGCTGACCGGGAACGGCACCCGGCCGCGCCCCGGGCAGGGGGCGGCCGCATGAGCGAACTGGACGCACTGACGGTCCGGCTGCGCGAGGTTGCCACCGAGGCGGCGCTGGCCGTCGCCCCGGACCTGCTGGCGGCGTTCCGCGGTGCCATGGACGTCGGCTTCAAGCGCGACGAGCACGACCCGGTCACCGTGCACGACCGACGCGCCGAGGAGCGCATCCGCGAGCTGCTGCTCAAGCGGGTGCCGGACAGTACCGTCGTCGGTGAGGAGGGCGGACGCCGGGACGGCACCGGCCGCATAGCGTGGTACGTCGACCCCATCGACGGAACCGCCAACTTCGCCCGCGGACTGGCCTTCTTCTGCACCTCCGTCGGTGCCGCGCTCGACGGCGAACCCGTGGCCGGCGCCATCGTCGACCCCGTCGCCGGGCACGTCTTCACCGCCGACGCCACGGGGGCCTGCCTCGGCGACGAGCCGCTGCGCCCGAGCGGGGTGCGCGAGGAGGCCCGCGCCCTGCTCATCACCGGCTTCCCCACCTCACGCGAACTGGCGCGCGACGACCCGCAGACCCTGCCCCGGTTCGGCGAACTCCTCGCCCGCTACGGCACCGTGCGGCGCACCGGAAGCGCCGCGCTGACCCTCGCCCACGTGGCCGCCGGCTGGTGCGACGCCGCGCTGGGCACCTCCGTCAACGCCTGGGACATCTGCGCCGCCCGGGTGCTGGTGCGGCGCGCGGGCGCCCACTGCACCGCCTTCGCCGGGGACGGCGGCTGGGACCAGCCCGGCTACCTGGCCCACGGCCCGGGCCTGGAGCCGTACGCCGCCCGGGAGTTCGTGGACTGGTATGTGTCCCGCCTGCCAGGAAGGAACACGTGATGGCGCCGCCCGGCCCCGGCCTGCGCTACCTGTGGATCGTCACCGACCTCGACGGCACCCTGGTCGACCGGGGCCTGGAGATCGTGCGGCGCAGCGCGCTGGCCCTGCGGCGCTACCGGGACCTCGGCGGGACGGTGGTGATCGCCACCGGCCGCAACGAGGTGTCGGCGGGCCGCTTCCACCGCGAACTCGGCCTGGACACGCCGGTGATCGTCTACAACGGCGCTCGCGTCGTCGATCCGCTGACCGGGACCCGGCTGCTCGACCTGGACCTGGGCGCCTCCTGGCGGACCCTGTGCGAGGACCTGCTGCCCAGGCTGCCCGAGGGCGTGGGAGCGGTGGCCTTCGCCGGTGAGGACGCCCACGTGCTGCGAGAGGCCCCCTCGCTGGCGGCGTACGCCGCACGCGACCGGATCGAATTGCGCACGGGCCCTGTGCGGCAGGTCCCGGCGAAGGTGATGCTGATCGCCGGCCGGCCGGGCCTCGGCCCGCTGGCGGACCTCGCCGCCCGCTGCTGTCCGGGGGTCCGGCTGCTGCAGTCGGAGGACACGTATCTGGAGATCCTGCCCGCCGACGCCGGCAAGGAAGTGGCGCTGCGCCATCTCGCGGAGCGGGCGGGTGTGCCGATGGAGCGGATAGCGGCCATCGGGGACAACCCGAACGACACCGCCATGGTGCGGGCCGCGGGCCTGGGCGCGGCGGTCGGCGACGGGCACAAGGAGGTCCGTGCCGCTGCCGACGTGGTGGTCGGGCCGTGCGCCCTGGGCGCGGTGGCCGACCTCGTCGAGCGCGTCACCGCGGGCCCGGCCCGGTGATCCTCACCGTCCTCGGCTCCTCCGGTTCGGTGCCGGGCCCCGGCGACCCGTGCCCGGGCTACCTGCTCGAACACGGCGGGCACCGGCTGCTGCTGGACCTGGGGACCGGGGCGTTCGGCGCGCTGCTGACGTACGGGGCCGGGGCCGCAGGCGCAGGGGCGGCCGGCCCCGGCCCCGGCCGCACCTGGCGGGGGCCGCGACCACACGGCCCCCGCCCCGCACCACCTGACCGCGGGGGCAGGCAGGGGAACTGGCCGCTTCGGCCGGTGCCGGCCTGCTGGCGGTGACCCACCTGCGTCCGTGGGACGACCCCGGACGGGCGCTGGCCGCCGCGGCGCTCCGGTTCCCCGGCCCGGTCGTCCTGGCCCGGTCGGGGCTGCGGCTGGTCCCCGGTGGCGCCACCGGCGCGCCGCACCCGGAAGAGAACGGACACCGCACCCGCAGGAGGAGGGACGAGTGAGACGCACGCAGCGGCTGCCGGCCGCGATCCGCGTCGTCCGCGAGGCCGCGACGGTCGCCGGGACGCCCGCCCCGCCGCGACGGGTCCGCCTGAAGACCCCGGTGGCGGACCTCGGGAACAGGACCGGCCGGCAGGGGGAACGGCCGGTCCGCCGCAGGCGGGCCACCGGGTTCCCCGGCGAGGCGAGCGTCGGTGAGGTCCGGGCCGCGGCGGTGGCGCGGTGAACCACGACGGGACCTCGCTGGCCCATCTGGCGGCGGCGTTCGGCCTGTGCGCCCTCATCGGCCTGGAGCGCGAGTACCGGCAGAAGTCGGCCGGCCTGCGCACCCATGTCCTGGTGGGGCTCGGCTCGGCGCTGTTCATGCTGGTGTCCAAGTACGGCTTCGCGGACATGCTGGGGCTGGACGGTGTGGCGCTGGACCCCTCGCGGGTCGCCGCGCAGATCGTGTCCGGCATCGGCTTCATCGGCGGCGGGCTGATCTTCGTACGCAGGGACGCGGTGCGCGGCCTGACGACGGCGGCCAGCGTGTGGCTGGCGGCGTCGATCGGCGCCGCGGCGGGCGCGGGACTGCTGGTGCTGGCCTGTGCCGTGACGGTGGCCTACCTCGTCGTGGCGTTCGCCTTCCCGCCGCTCGCCCGGCGGCTGCCCCGTTCTCCGGCGGAGGCGGTACTGCTGCGCATCAGCTATCTGGACGGTCGCGGCCTGTTGCGCGACATCGTCCGCGAGTGCACCGGCGCGGGTTTCCACGTGGCCGGGCTGCGCAGGGCCGGCCCGCTGCCGACGGATGCCGCGCCCGCCCAGGTGGGCGTCCTGCTGGAGCTGTCCGGCAACGGCGTGCGGGACGAACTGGTGCCCCGGCTCTCGGACCGGGAGGGGATCACGGAAGTGACCCTCCTGGAGGACGAGGCGGACTGAAGGGGCGGTTGACCGGCGGGGGCCTGAGCGTGCCCGCCACCGGCTGCCGGCCGGGCCCCTGGGGAGGCCTCTGCGAGGATCCTCGGCCGCGGGGTGGAACGAGAGTGTCCCATGAGTCAGAATGTAAGGACAATAGGTTGACAGGGTGTGCGGGAGGGGGGCAGGCTCGGTCCACGCGGACGGGCCGCCGGCCCGGCGCTCCAGGACAAGCAGAGAGAGGGCTTGGCATGCCGATCAGGTTGGCCCACGCCGTACACGTCACCGAGGGAGGCAGGCCGTGAGCGCACCCATCGCCGAGCGGATCGCAGGAGCACCGATCTCCTGGGGGGTCTGTGAGGTCCCGGGCTGGGGGCACCAGCTCGCGCCCGACCTGGTCCTGCGTCAGATGCGCGAGGTCGGCCTCACCGCCACCGAGTTCGGGCCCGACGGCTTCCTGCCCGACGCCCCCGCCGACAAGGCCGCGACGCTGGCCTCCCACGGCCTGCGGGCCGTCGGGCAGTTCGTGCCGGTCGTGCTGCACGACCCGGACCACGACCCGCTGCCCGCGGTCCGGGCGGCGATCACCGGCCTGCTGGCCGCCGACGCCCGTACGGTCGTCGTCGCCGCGGCCACCGGGGCCGACGGCTACGACGACCGCCCGGTCCTCGACGCGGCGGGCTGGTCCGCGCTGCTGGCCAACCTCGACCGGATCGCCTCCGCCGCGCACGAGGCAGGCCTGGTCGCCACCCTGCACCCCCACGTCGGGACGATGATCGAGACGGGCGAGGAGACCGAGCGCGTGCTCCACGGTTCGGGCATCGGTCTGTGCCTGGACACCGGTCACCTGATCATCGGCGGCGGGGACCCGGTCGCCCTGGCGGCCCGGCACACCGGCCGCATCGCCCACACGCATCTGAAGGACGTGCGCCTGGACCTCGCCGGCCGCGTGCGGACCGGCCGGATGACGTACACGGAGGCCGTCGCCGCGGGGATGTACGTCCCCCTCGGTACCGGCGACGTGGACGTCGCGGCCATCGTCGGACTGCTGGAGGCCGACGGGTACGCCGGATGGTACGTACTCGAACAGGACACGGTCCTGCGGGCCGCACCCGGTGCGGAGGGCGGCGCCGGCCCCGCCGAGGACGTGCGCGCCTCGGTCGCCCACCTCCTCTCCCTCGCCGGCGCCACCGGACGCGCCCAGGGGAACTGACCGATGGCACACGATCTCGTCGTCCTCGGGCGGACCGGAGTGGACATCTACCCGCTCGACCACGGCGTGGGTCTGGAACAGGTGAGGACCTTCGAGAAGTTCCTCGGCGGCAGCGCGGCGAACGTGGCGGTCGCCGCCGCCCGCCACGGCCGCGGCACCGCCCTGATCAGCCGGGTCGGCCGTGATCCCTTCGGCAGGTACGTCCGGCGCGAGGTGGCGCGGCTCGGTGTGGACACGGCCCACCTCACGGCGCTCACGACGACGGACGGACCCCCCACCCCGGTCACCTTCTGCGAGGTCTTCCCGCCCGACGACTTCCCGCTGTACTTCTACCGGTATGCTGGCGCGCCCGACCTGCTGGTCGAACCCGGCGAACTGCCGCTGGAGGACATCCGGCGGGCCGCCGTCTTCTGGGCCACGGTCACCGGCCTGTCGGCCGAACCGAGCCGGGCCGCCCACTTCGCCGCCTGGCAGGCCCGCGGCCGGCACGGCCCCACCGTCCTCGACCTCGACTACCGGCCGGTGTTCTGGGCCGGGCCCGAAGTGGCCAGGGAGCAGGTGACCCGCGCGCTGGAACACGTCACCGTCGCCGTCGGCAACCTCCAGGAGTGCGAGGTCGCCGTCGGCGAGACGCAGCCGCACCGGGCCGCCGACGCCCTCCTCGACCGCGGCCTCGAACTCGCCGTCGTCAAACAGGGACCCAAGGGCGTGCTGGCGGCCACCCGGCACGAGCGGGTGGAGGTCGCGCCCTTCCCCGTCGAGGTGGTCAACGGCCTCGGTGCGGGCGACGCGTTCGGGGGCGCCCTCGTCCACGGCCTGCTCAGCGGCTGGGACCTGACCCGGGTCATCGAGTTCGCCAACGTCGCGGGAGCCGTCGTCGCCTCCCGCCTCGCCTGCTCCACCGCCATGCCGACCACGTCCGAGGTGGAGGCCTTCCTCGCCTCACGGTCGCTGGTCCGCGCCGAAGGGACCGCATGATGGACGCCGCACAGCTGACCGAGATACGCGTCCGGGAGCCCGAACGCATCGAACAGTCGTGGCGGAAACGGGCCCGCCGTCCGCGGTGCGGGCCGGACGGCCGCCTGCTCCTCGTCGCCGCCGACCACCCGGCCCGCGGCGCCCTCGGGGTCCGGGGCGACGAGGGAGCCATGGCGAGCCGCACCGCCCTCCTCGACCGGCTGGCGACCGCCCTGTCACGGCCGGGCGTCGACGGCGTGCTCGGCGCCCCCGACCTCCTCGACGACCTCCTGCTCATGGGGGCGCTGGAGGACCGGATCGCCATCGGATCGATGAACCGGGGCGGACTCCAGGGATCGGTCTTCGAACTCGACGACCGGTTCACCGCGTACACCCCCGAGGCCATCGCCGCTCAGGGACTCGACGGGGGCAAGACGCTCACCCGGATCTGCCTCCAGGACGCCGGCACCGTGGCCACCCTGGAGGCGGCGGGGAAGGCGGTCACCGGGCTGGCCGAGCACGACCTGATGGCCATGGTCGAGCCGTTCCTCGCGGTGCGGGAGGACGGCCGCGTACGCAATCTGCTCGACCCCGACAGCGTCATCAGGGCGATCCAGATCGCGAGCGGGCTCGGCGCGAGCAGCGCGCACACCTGGCTCAAGCTGCCCGTGGTCGGCGAACTCGAACGTGTCCTGGACGCGACCACGCTGCCGACCCTCCTGCTCGGCGGCGACCCGCAGGGCGACCCCCACGACACCTACGCCGCCTGGGGCGCGGCCCTGGCGCTCCCGGCCGTACGGGGGCTGGTCGTCGGACGCGCCCTGCTCTACCCGCCCGACGGGGACGTGGCCGCCGCCGTCGACATCGCGGCCGAACTGGTTCACGGGAGCCGCGGATGAGCCGCAGCACCCGACGGGCGCGGCCGCCGGGCACCGCGAGCGGCGACGGCCCGGAGGCCGCCGTCACCGCCGCCGGCCCGCACCGGCACCGCACGAGTCCGCGGGTGGAGCCGGCCCGGCCGCCGCACGAGGACACCCGAGCCCGGCACGTGAGGAAGCAGCCTTGACCGCATCACCGAAGGAGCCCGCCGTGAGCGCGCCGACGCGCATCACCCACTTCGTCGACGGCCGCCCGTGGGACGGACCGGCCGGACGCACCGCTCCGGTGTACAACCCGGCCACCGGAGAGCGGACCGCGGCCGTGGACCTCGCCCCGGCCGAACTGGTCGGCGCCGCCGTCGCGTCGGCGAAGGCCGCGTGGGCAGAGTGGCGCGACCTCTCGCTCGCGAAACGCGTGCGGGTGCTCTTCGCCTTCCGCGAACTGCTCGACGCGAGGAAGGAGGAGATCGCGGCCCTGATCACCGCCGAACACGGCAAGGTCGCGTCGGACGCCCTCGGCGAGGTGACCCGCGGACTGGAGGTCGCCGAGTTCGCGTGCGGCATACCGCACCTGCTGAAGGGCGGCTACTCCGAGAACGCCTCGACCCGGCTGGACGTCCACTCGGTCCGGCAGAGCCTCGGTGTCGTCGCCGTCATCTCGCCGTTCAACTTCCCGGCGATGGTGCCGATGTGGTTCGTCCCCCTCGCCCTGGCCTGCGGCAACGCCGTGGTGCTCAAGCCGAGCGAGAAGGACCCGAGCGCCCCGCTGGCCCTGGCGGCTCTGTGGAAGGAGGCCGGCCTGCCCGACGGCGTACTCCAGGTCGTCAACGGCGACAAGGAGGCCGTCGACGTGCTCCTGCGCCACGAGGACGTCAAGGCCGTCTCCTTCGTGGGTTCCACACCGATCGCGCGGTACGTCTACGAGACGGGCGCCGCGCACGGCAAACGCGTCCAGGCCCTGGGCGGCGCCAAGAACCACATGCTGGTGCTCCCCGACGCCGACCTGGACCTGGCCGCCGACGCCGCCGTCAACGCCGGTTTCGGATCGGCCGGAGAGCGCTGCATGGCGATCTCCGTGCTCGTCGTGGTGGAACCGGTCGCCGACGAACTCGTCGCCCGGATCACCGAGCGGATGCGCGCACTGCGCACCGGCGACGGCACCCGCGGCTGCGACATGGGCCCCCTCGTCACCCGCGCGCACCGCGACAAGGTGGCCTCCTACCTCGACGCCGGCGTCAAGGCCGGTGCGGTGCTCCTGGCCGACGGCCGTGAGGGCGGCTTCGACGCCGACGGCGACGGCTTCTTCCTGGCCCCGACACTCTTCGACCACGTCGATCCGGGGATGCCGGTCTACACCGACGAGATCTTCGGCCCGGTGCTGTCCGTCGTCCGTGTGGCGTCCTACGAGGAAGGGCTGGCGCTCATCAACGCCAACCCCTACGGCAACGGCACGGCGATCTTCACCCACGACGGAGGCGCGGCCCGCCGCTTCGAGAACGAGGTCGAGGCCGGCATGGTCGGCATCAACGTGCCCGTCCCCGTGCCCGTCTCGTACTTCTCCTTCGGCGGCTGGAAGAACAGCCTCTTCGGAGACAGCCACGCCCACGGCGTCGAGGGCGTCCACTTCTTCACCCGCGGCAAGGTCGTCACCTCCCGCTGGCCGGACCCCGGCCACGGCGGCCTCGACCTCGGCTTCCCCAGGAACGACTGAGCCCGGCCCCCCGGCCCGGCACCGGGCCCCGCCGCCCGCGGCACCGCGTTGCTGGACCTCGCCGGGCCGCGCGGCCCGGCCTCCGGTTCTTGGGAGAACCGCACCTGCTGTGTGACGGCGCAGGGGCGGGGACGGTCTCGTTCCAGGGTCTGCTCGGCCGCGAACGGGCGCGACCGTCCGGCACCCGTGGCCGGCCCGTCGCAGCACGCGGTACCGGAGCGGGATGAGGCGCGCGGGGGAGGCCTTCGCCGCGGCCGGACCCCAGCTGTACCTGGGATGAGTGGAGTGATCCCCAGGATTGACCGGGGGACTGAGGTGCCGGAGGATCATGGCAGGGCGCCCAGGCGGCAACCCGGCCCGTGCCTCGGCACGGGCCTCGACCGGCGAAGGCGCTCGGCGGGTGCCGGCCGACTCATCACCGAAGGGACACGGACACCGTGCCTGCTCTCCCTGCCACAACCGACCGGGCTGTCGCCCTGCTGCGTGACTTCGGTGCCGAGAGCATCGCCCACCCCGGCGGCACTCTCCTCACCCATCTCCAGCGTGTACAGGCGCGGCTGGCCACGTGGAAGGCCCGTCCGGCCCTCCGACTCGCCGGTCTGTGCCACGCGTTCTACGGCACGGACGGCTTTCCCGCCGCACTGCTGCCACTGGACCGCCGCGACGACCTCGCGGCGGTGATCGGCGCCGAGGCGGAGGCCATCGTGTACCTGTACGCCTCCTGCGACAGGAAGGCGACGTACCCGGGCCTCCACCAGGCCGACGCCGCCTTCCACGACAGGTTCACCGGCCGCTCCCACGTGCCGGGTCCGCAGGCGCGCCGGGACTTCACCGAACTGTCGGCGGCCAATGAACTCGATCTCGCCGTCATCGATCCCGCCTTCCGCGCCGAATGGGGCCCCGCGCTGCTCACCCTGTTCACCAGGGTGCGGGACCTGCTCAGTGCCGACGCCTGGCTGGAGTGCCGCACGGCTCTTGCCGCACCTGCCTCCGAGCCGCCGGACCGAAACGCCGCTTCCGCCTTGCCGGCGGGGAAGACCGGCCGGCGCTGAGACGGCCGGCCACCGGCCGCTGGCCCGGCCCTGGAGAGCTGTTGCGTACGTGGATCAAGACCGTGGACCGAGTCCGGAAGCTGACATGGGGGACGACATGCGATTTGCCGATGGCCCGAGCGTGCACTGCGATGTTCATGTCCAGGCGGACGTGGCGCGGGTCTGGGAGCTGGTGACCGACATCCGTCTGCCCGCCCGGCTCAGCCCGGAGCTGCAGCGCGTCGCCTGGCTCGACGGCGCGGAACGGCCTGTGGTGGGTGCCTGCTTCGAGGGCTACAACCGGCACGGGCACCTCGGCGAGTGGCGAACCGTCTCCCACGTGGTCGAGCTGGACGCACCGCGGAGGTTCGCCTGGGCCGTCACGGACGCGGACGGCCGATACGGAGAACCGACGTCGGATCCGGCCACGTCCATGGCGTCCTGGTGCTACGAACTCGAGGCCGAGGGCGGGGGGACCCGGCTGCGGCAGTCGGTTCTCATCGGGCCGGGCCGCAGCGGAGTCACGCTGGCCCTCGATCGCCGGCCGGACCGGGAGGAGGAGATCATCGCCTTCCGGATGAAGGAACTGCGCGCCGGGATGGAGGCCACCCTGCGCGGGATCAAGGCACTGGCCGAGGGGGACTGAGAGCTGCGGACAATAGGGGAGTCCGGTCAGCTCGCTGCGTCCGGTGCGTGCGACCGCAAGGCGCCGGAAGGTCCTTGTGGGGGAGCTGTCAGGGCCTTTCGGCAACGCCGCGAGCGTGCGTGCCGGGCGTCGCGAGCCGGGCGCCGCTCTTGTTCGCAGCTCTGAGACGTCATGCCCCGGCCTCGCCCGCAGCGCAGCCGGCTCCTCCGCCGCCCGCGACGGCTCGCGCGCAGGATCTCCCGGAGGCGGTGCGTCCGACCGGACCGCGCGGCACCGGCCTGCCCGATCACCGGCGCACCCGGGTAGCCCCGCCGGCCGGTCCCCAGCCGGCGGCTTTCTGACGCGCCTGCACTTCCCCCGTGCACACGGCTCAGGGACCAGGGCGTATGCGGACCGGCCGGCTGTCCGGCACTTCCGGCCGCGTCACCGCCGAGACCGTGCCGGATCCCTCTGGGGCATTCCCGGCGGTGCGCGCGCCCGTCGTGCCCCACTCCTCCGACCGGGCGAACCTGCGCAGTCGGGCGGCGCAACCGGGCGTGCTGCCGCATGTCGGCGTCCTTCCCCGGTGGTTCTGTGTGACACGTGAGCGCGAGTCGCGGCCGGGCGATCCGGGTGGCGCGGCGGGAGGAGCGAGTCATGGCACATCACCCCCGATCCAGGGCGCACTCCGCCGCTCACCGGCGGATCCGCCGGTGAGCGGGTCGCGGCCAGAGGTGCCGGGCGATCCCGCACCGCAGGGGCGGTCACCGCGGCCGCCCGGCGGCCGTGCCCCCGGCCGGGAGAACCGCCGGACCGGGGGCCGGCCCTCGACGGCACGCGCGCGCAGGCGATCGCCCCCCATGCCGCCGGCCCCTTGAACGAAGCGCTGCCCGACGTGCTCCCGCTCCCCACGCCATGAACCGCGTCACCTGACACCCCTTGGGGCCGGTCCGGCGATCTCGGCGGCGTCGCCCACCCGCCCGTCGAAGTCGCCCCCGGCCGCAGCCGGGCCGAGGCCGTCCGGTCCGGGCGGCCGGTGTCATGACCGCGACACGCCGATCACATGCCCGGAGGAGCACGCGATGGCCCCCGCTGCAGACCGACCGCCGGGCCCTCCGCCGCCCGACAGGGATGCCGAACTGGAACAACTGCGCTCCCGGGTGGCCGCGTTGGAGTCCGTCAGGAGCACCCGGACCGCGCGCCACCGCTGGAAGTCCTTCCTGGCGGCACTGCTCGTGGTCGTCGGCTGCGTCCTGGTCCCCCTCGCCGCCGTGGCCGCCTGGGCCGCGTCCGAGGTCGACGACACCGAACGGTACGTCGCCACGGTGGCTCCCCTCGCGTCCGATCCGGCGGTGCGGGCGGCCGCGGCGAACCGGGTCACCGACGCCGTGATGCGGCACATCCACCTGCCGGACCTGCTCGAAGGCGCCGCGCCGGCCGACCGGCCGCGACTGGAGAAGGCACTCGGCGCGCTGGCGAACCCCCTGGAGAAGGCTGTCCGCGGCTTCGTCCACAGCAAGGCGGAGGAGGTCGTCTCCTCCGCCTTCTTCCAACGCGTCTGGACCGACGCCAACCGCCGGATCCACGGTGCGATCGACAAGGCGCTGACAGGGGGCGGCGGCGCCGTGCGGATCAACAACCAGTCCGTGACCGTCGACCTGGCTCCGGTCGTGGACCAGGTCAAGCAGCGCCTCGTCGGCGAAGGCATGACGGTCGCCGCGAGGATCCCGCAGGTCCACACCGACATCACCGTCCTGCGCTCCGACAAACTCGGTGAACTCAAGAGCGGTCTCGGACTGCTGCGGATCGCCGGCCTCTGGCTGCCGGTGCTGGCGGCGCTGCTCATCGTCGGGGGTGTCCTTCTCTGCGCCCACCCCCGACGCGTCCTCGTCGCGGCGGTGCTCGGCGCCGCGCTCGCCATGCTCGTCCTCGGCCTCGCCCTCACGGTCTTGCGCGAGGTGTACCTGAACGCCCTGCCCGACTCCGTCTCCGCGCCGGCGGCCGGAGCCGTCTACGACGCGCTCGTCCGGTTCCTGCGCACGTCGGTGCGCAGGATCGTGGCGCTCGCCGTGGTCATCGCGCTGGCCGCCTGGCTGACCGGCCCGGGGCGGCGCGCGGCGTTCGTACGGGAGGCGTGGCGCTCGGGTATCCGCGCGGTCCGTGCCACGGCGGCCCGGACGGGCTTCAGCACCGGCCCCGTCGGCCCCTTCGTCCACCGCCACCGGATCTGGATCACCTGGGTGCTCGTGGCGGCAGCCGTGGTGACGTACGTGCTGTGGAGCTACCCCACCGGATGGGTGGTCCTCGTCATCGCGCTGGTGCTGGTGGCCGCCATGGCGGTGGTGGAATTCCTGGACGACCCGGCGGCCCCGCGCCGACAGGGGCGGTACCCGGCCGTGCCACCAGGATGACTCACCCGCCGTCCAGATCGTCGCCGCCGCGCAGCCTGCGCCAGATACGGGTGCGGTGCAGCACGTAGAGCGCCATGAACAGGACGCCGGCCTGCAGACCCACGGCGAGCAGCCAGAAGACGGCCCGGCTTTCCATCTCGTCCGTGAGGTAACTGAAGTTCATGCCGAAGTAGCCGGTCAGGAAGGTCAGCGGCAGGAAGATCGTCGACACGATCGTCAACCTGTTGATCACGCCGTTCTGCTCGCCCGACGCGAGGGAGGAGTAGCTGGCGAAGGCCCGTCGGGCCGCTTCCTGGAGAGCCTCGACGTCCGTGAGCACCAGTCTGCCGGTGTGCTGGAACTCCCGGGCCAGACGCTGCCGCTCTTCGGGGAAGCCGCGGTTCAGCATCCTCCTCGTGAAGGTCTCGTCCGTCACCTGCAGAAAGGGGAGCAGGGCGTGATGCAGCAGCGCGGCGTGCCGTCGCAACCGGGCCAGCCGGTAGACCTGCTCCGGACGTCGCTTCTCGAACATCTCGTCCTCGAGGTCCTCCACGGCCAGGAGGGCCGCCACGGCGGTTCTGCGGAAGGTCTCCAGAGCCTCCTGAAGCAGCAGGAAGAGCACGGCGACGGGGTCGGGAGGCGCCTCGTGCCGCAGCCGTCCGGCGAGGCTGCGCAGGGGAGCGGCCGCCTCTCGGTGGAGTGTGACCAGGTGCCGCTCGGTCACCAGGACGTGAAGGTGCACGATCCGGTCGTCCTCGTACACGGGGACGGCGAACGCCGCTCTGTCCCCGAGGAAATCGGCCCGCACGTCCGCACCGGGCATGCCGAACCAGCGCGGTGTCCCGGCTTCGAGACCGAGCTGCTCCACGACGGACGGTTCGCCGGACGTCGGTTCGCCGGACAGGAGGACGTCGACGAGCAGGAAGCCGGACACGGCGAGCCGTCGGCGGGCCTCCGGCAGGCCGAGGCGAGCAACGGTGCCTTCCGGCATCGACACCACCGATACGATCATCTTCCCTCATCGCCGTGACGGTCCGTGCTTCCCACCGTGCGCGCGATCCGGCGCCCCCGCACACGCACGCGCGCACACGCCTCACCCGCCGCCCCCTTCGGGTGACGGTGTCCGCGCGTCCGTCCCCGCGGCTCGGCGGCGCCCGGACGGGCCGGTACGCGGCCCGGTCCCCTCACCGCCCCCTCACCGAGGGTGGCGGCGCGGCGCCGGCCGCTCGGCCAGCAGCGCGCCCACGGTCACCGCGAAGGTGATCGCGACGCACACCGTGATCAGCCAGGACAGCATGGCGAGGACCATGCCGAGCGAGCCGTACTCGGCCACGGCACGGTTGAGGGCCGCGGGTACGTAGAGCCGGGCGGTGAGACTGAGCGCGGTCGTGGCCGCCGCGGTGAGGAGCGCGCCGGGCAGCAGCCGGGTCCAGGGCACGCGGGCGGCGAGAAGCAGGTGCTGCGTCCACAGCCACAGCCCCGTGGACACCAGGAAGAACAGCGGTGTGCCGAGCCACAGGCCGACGCCGAAGCCGTCCCGGATCGGCCCCTGCAGGAGGACGGCCCCGACCAGAGCGAGCAGCCAGACCACCCAGCGCCAGGCCGCGACACGGGTGCGGGATCTGGGCAGGCGCCAGGCGCGCTCACACACGCGTGCCATGGCGCGGCTGAAGCTGGTCGCGGACAGCAGAGCGATCAGCAGGCCCACGACCCCGGTGGTCTGGCGCAGGCTCTTGCCGTCCGGATCCGCCAGGACCTTCTGGAGTTCCTCGTCGGACTGCCCGGTGAGCCCGAACATGGCCCGCAGCGACCTCAGAAGCTCGTCGCGCACACTCTGCGGGGCGAACGCGGCGAAGGCGAAGAGGAGAGGCACCGAGGCCAGGAACGCCTGGGCGGCCAGCCTGGTGCCGGCGTCCAGCGCGTTCACGGACAGCAACCGGGCCGCCAGTTCGTCCACGAAGGGGGAGCGGCGTTCGACGAGGGCCCGCAGACGCGTCCACCGCCCCATCCATGTCATGGCCGCCCCTCCTCGGTCGTGTGCCATGTCGCCGAGGGCCAGTCAACGGTCCCGCCCCAGCAGGAGCGAGTACAGCTGGCCCGATCGGACGCACGGCCGGCAGAGAGGGGCTCCTGCCATGCCGCACGCGAGCCGGCTGCCGGCCTGGGCCGCGACGGAACGCACGCTGGTGCCGCACAGCCCCGCCCGCCGCTGCGACCCCGCCGCCCGACCGGACGACCGGAGCCGGCATCGCGGGCCGGCCCAGAAGGGAAGCGGCCCCCACTCCGGTTCCGGCCACCGCTACATCTCGTGTTCCCACCAGCCGCGCGTGTCGACGTCCGCGGCATCCGCCAGCGCCTCCAGCTCCGCGATCTCCTCGCCGGTGAGCTCGATGCCGCGAGCCCGGACCACCCCGTCGACGTGACCCGCCTTCGTGACCCCGACGATCGGGGTGGTCCCCTTGGCGACGGCCCAGGCGGTGGCGACCTCGGCGGCGGACGCTCCTCGCTCCTCGCCGATCGCACCCATCCGGTCCGTCAGCGTCCGCAGCCGGGGCAGGATGCCGTTGTACACGGCCGCCCGGCCGCTCCCCTCCGGCAGCGGATTCGCCGGGCCGTACCTGCCGGTCAGCGCTCCTTGCTCGAGGACCATGTAGGAGAAGAACCGCACGTCGTGCTCGCGGCAGTGGTCGAGGATGCCCGCGCGCTGAGAGCTCCGGTGCAGGAGGCTGTAGTGGTTCTGGACCGCCTCCACGCGGAAGCCGGCCTCGCCGAGGATCTGATCGGCGAGAGCGATCTCCTCCAGGTTGTGGTTCGAGACGCCGACATGCCTGATCCTGCCGCTCTCGAGCAGCGGGATCAGCGGCGGCGTCCAGCGCGCCACGTCGGCAGGATTGTGGATCCAGAACAGGTCCACGTAGTCCGTACCCAGTCGGTCCAGGCTCTGCTCCAGCATGTCCGCGACCGGATCGTCGCCGTCGCCCGCGAGCTGCGGGGTGAACTTCGTCGACAGCTGGTACTCGCTGCGGTGACAGCCCGCCAGCGCCTTGGCGAGGGCTGTCTCCGAGCGGCCCATGCCGTACGCCACGGCGGTGTCCCACAAGGTGAGCCCGTTCGACTGCGCCTTCTCGACGACCTCGCGCAGGCCGGACTCGCTCAGCGGGCTGCCGAAGTAGCCGTCGCCCGCCTCGCCGCTGTCTCCCCAGGCCCATGTGCCCAACGCCACCGCCGGCACAGCCGGCGCCTTGCTCGTCACGTCTTGCCTCCGTTGTCCGTTCTCGGGATCGTGTCGGAACGTTCGGACCCCAGGAGACCGTGATCGCCGCCACCGGAGAAGGCCGCGTCCATGGGGGGTACAAGCTGAACCTCCCTCGCGCCGTGACCCGCGGCTACGATGAACGACATGGACCAACAGCCCGGAATCCGCGGCGAGATCCGGGACTTCCTCGCCGGCCGGCGGGCCAGGATCACCCCGGCGCAGGCCGGACTGCCGACCAGCACCCGTCGCCGGGTCGCCGGGCTGCGGCGCGAGGAGGTCGCCGTCCTCGCCGGCGTGAGCACGGAGTGGTACACGCGGCTGGAGAAGGGACACATCGGCGGCGTCTCCGAAGAGGTCCTCGACGCGGTCGCTCGGGCCCTGCGGCTGGACGACGACGAACGCACCTACCTGTTCGACCTGGCCCGGTCATCGCGGCACGCGCGTCGCACGCCCTCGCGTCGCAGGGACGTCGAGGTCCCGCCCCGGGTCCAGTGGCTGCTCGACTCCATGACGATGTCCTCGGCGTTCGTACGCAACGGCCGCACCGACATCGTCGCCGCCAACCCCCTGGCCCGAGCCCTGTTCGCGCCGATGTTCGACAGCGCCACCACCGACGAGCGCGGCCGCCCCAACATCGCCCGCTACGTCTTCCTCGACCCCGGTGCACACGACTTCTTCGTCGACCGGGACGCCGCAGGCGTCGCCACCGCGGCCCTGCTGCGCGCCGAGGCCGGGCGCGAGCCCCGCGACCGGGCACTGCGCGAACTCGTCGGCGAGCTGTCCACCCTCAGCCCGCAGTTCCGCAGTCAGTGGGCCGCGCACGACGTCCTCATGCGGCACGACGGCGTCAAACGGCTCCGGCACCCCGACGTCGGTCACCTGGAGCTGGCCTTCCAGTCCCTCGACCTGCCCTTGCCGGGCCGAGCCGTGCACGACCTGATCATCTACACCGCCGAACCCGGCACCGCATCCGAGGACCGGCTCGGACTCCTCGCCGTCCGCGCAGCAACGCGCCCTCGCGAGGCCCGGCCCACCCGCCGTTCTCCGCAGCCCGGGCCGCTCTGATCCGTCGCCGTTCGCCCGGGCCGCAGGCCGGGGGGCGGACTCGACCGGCCACGCGGACCGCGTCGCCCATGCTCGCCGGGGTGCCGTCAGAACGAGATGAGGGGCGCTCCCCACGGAGCCGCCCCTCATCGCTCGCCGAGGATCAGCAGGCGTCGACGTGGCGGATGCCCGCCCAGTTGCCGTGGGGGGCGCCGTAGAGCTAGAACGCGACAGCCGACGCTGCCCTCACGGCATGCACTGCCGACGGCCCTGCCTCACCCCGTACAGGGCCTGGTCCACCAGCGCCCAGAGCGCCGAGTCGCACTCAGCACTGCCACAGGAACAACGCTCGGTCACAGGGCCGGCAGGCGAACGCGTAGGCACTGCCCGCCCCGCCGAAATTCATGGCGGTGCTGTGATCCGGGCCTTCCTCAAGCTGGACGATGAACGCCATCGTGCGGGCGCACGAGGGACAACGGGGAGTCTCGTCCGCCTGAATCCAGGCGGGACGGCCTCCAAGCTGACCAAGCACGGACGCCTCGGAACGTTCACCTCTCGCCGCCCAGGCTTTCCGGGCAAGATCGTAGTCATTCACGGACTCGCGTTCCAGGGCGATGGTCCGCACCGCGCCGAGCACGAGCGATGCCTCCTCGGCACCCTCGGGCTGGGCCAGCGGTGCAAGGCCATCCAGTGGGAAGAGCAAGGCCCGGTTTCCTCCGGAGTTCGGATCCCAGTCGTCGCACATGCCCGGGTCGTTCTGGCAGGCGAACAAGGCAATGATTCCTCGTCTGCCGTCACCGTCCCCTCCTCCGACGCCGTCCAGGACGACTTGGGCAAGGAACTGCAGGGGACCTTCGCATGATGTGCAACATGGCCATTCGGCGCCCACCGGAGCCAGAGGCACTCCGCCGGTCCGGGTCACCAGCGCATCTGGCGCAGAAGGACCAGCTTCGATCATGAGAGTCGTCATGGCCGGGACTCTAGGTCACGCCGATGACATCCATTTCGAGCGAGCACGTGACCGACGTGGCCTGCCGCCCGTCTGTTCCGAGTGCGCACACGCCGATGCCTGGCACCTCGTTCTCCAGGGCATCCGGAATCCGCCGCTGCCCGTTCCTGTCGCAGGGCGACTCGGCGTGCGGAAGCCGTTAGCGGGCCTGCTCCAGCAGGTGTTCCAGGGCGAAGGCAACGGCTCCGCGCAAGAGCGCCATGGGGTGCGTCACTGCGGATCTTCTGCCAACTCCGTGGCCCAGCACGCGGATCGGGGACTGCGGCGGACCTTCCTGATCGGCATGGAATGGCTGGAAATCGCGGGACCGCGGTCCGGCGCCGTGCCGGCTGCGGGAACGTCGGGGATACTCCTGCTCCCGTAGGGCATGTCACGGCGCGTGTCGAACGGGGAACCTCCATGCAACGGCTCAGGTACGTCCTCGCGGGAATCGTCACAGCGGGTCTGCTCAGCTCCTGCGCCGGCGGCTCGGGGCACGGTGACGGAACGGGAGACACCCACCAGCCCTCACCCGGCGCAGGGAAGACCGGATCCGCGTCGCACGGCGGGTCCGCGCCCCATGACCGTCTCTCCGTGCCCAGCGTGTACGACACCTCCCACGGCTGGGAATCGGACATGATGGGGACCCACCTCTTCCTCCCGCACTCCGCTGCCGTCGCCGTCTTCCAGCCGGCCGCGAACAACGGCGAGTTCACCGTCATGGACGCGGCCACCGGCACGACGACGTGGACGAAAAAGGTCGAAGGCGTCGGCATGATGTCGGCCCTGGTGACGACCGAGCAGGGCCAGGACTATCTCGTGGCCACGTCGTCCGGCACGAAGGGCGAGGACGCGGTCAGAAAAGGCCGGGACGTCACGACCCTCGACATCTTCAATGCCAAGGACGCGGCCTCCGGAGCTGTCACGCCGGCGCACCATCTCGAACTGCCGGGAGAAGGCACCGTCACCGACGGGGGCGGCGGCCTGCTGGTGCGGTTCGGCGAGGACACCGTCGCGACGGTGGATCCGGCCACCGGGGCGACGAAGTCCTTCGACCTGAAGAAGATGAAGCCCCCCGCCGACGAGTGCCATCTGTGCTTCGCCTCGACCAAGGCCGTCGCGGTGACCTCGCGGGGACCGCTGCTCGCCACGGACGAGCAGCCCAAGGCCCACTACTGGGTTCCCGGCAGCTGGTCGGGCGGCGCCCTGACCACCGATTCCGAGAACAAGCTCTTCATGACCCCGGTCCGCACCGCCCTGTTCGCCCTGTGGCACGACGACGGGGCCAGGCAGGACACCCTCGCCGTCCTGGACCCCGCGACCGGCAAGGTGCGGGCGAAGGTGAACTGCACGGCGCAGGGGTTCCAACGGAACGAGGACGCCGCCAAGAGCGCGTCGCTGTCCGCGAACGGGCGCTACCTCGTCCAGGACGACGCCGCCTTCGACCTGGAGAAGGGCACCGGCCGCTGCTTCGGGGACACCGCGCGGACCAAGGCCGTCGATCTCGACGCCGTGACCGACGACGGCACCGCCTTCGGCAGCACCCTCCCGGCGGACGACTCGCAGGAACGGTCCCCGGTCGTCGTGGACATCGCCACCGGAACCGTCAGGGCCGACCGGTACGAGGTGACGCCGTTCGGTGACTTCGCCGGCCACGGCCTCTTCCTCTACAACGCCGACCGATCGGACACGGACCTGGAGCACTCCAGGGTGGTCGCCTACCGGCACGCCCGGTGAGCCGACCGAAGCGAGCCAGGTGCAGCCGGTCTCCCCGCACCCCCCGGTGGCGGTCCGGTCGCTGCACCTCGGCAACGCCTTCGCCCGCTCGAGGTGGCGCTCATCAGGGAGCTGGGGGGCCTCTCGTCGTACGCGGCGGGGAACTGACGGGTGAAGCGTGAGGGCGCAATCAGGGCGGCCCGCCCCGTCGCGCTCAGGGGCCTCATCCGCTCCGATTTCAGCCGTGGGGAAGGCGCGTCGTCCCGAGGGCGGACATCGGCCGACGCCTCACTCGCGGCGTGGTCGTGGGGCGGTCGTAGGGTGGGGAACATCTGAACCGGGACCGGTGCCGAGGATCCGCCTGCCCTGGTGGGTGGCCGTCGGGGGTCGGTGCCCGGAGGGCTTCGGTCAGCCGGGCAGTCCATGCGCTGCGTGCCGATCACCGACAACAGCTGCAGTGCTTCTTCCGCCGGAGAGCGGGGCTCGGCCGTGTAGATCACCACCCGCTGGTCCCGGTCGGTGATGTCGAGGACGTCACAGTTGACGGTGACGGGGCCGACCAGCCGGTGGTTGACGGTCTTGCGCAGGGCGGGCTCGGCGCGTACGTCGTGGGCGGCCCACAGCCGGGCGAACTCCTCACTGCCGGCGAGCAGGTCGTCCACCAGCGTTCTCACCTCGGGATCGTCGGGGTAGCGGGCGGCGGTGGTCCGCAGGTGCCGGGCAGCGGCGCGGCCGAACGCCTCCTCGTCGGACAGGCTGTAGGGCAGCCGCTGCCGTGCCTGTGGGGCGAGGAACGCGCGGCGCACCAAGTTGCGCTCGGCCGGGGGCAGAGCGGAGAAGTCTTCCCGGGCGGCCATGGCCGCCGAGGTCACCGCCATCCGGGCCACCGCCGGCACGGGCGCCATCGTCAACACCTCCTCCGTCGGCAGCCTGCGGGGCAACCCCGCCCTGCCCGTGTACGGCGCGATGAACCGGGCGGTCAACAGCCTCACCGAGTCGGCCGCGGTCACCTACGGCCCCGAAGGCATCCGCGTCAACGCCATCACCCCCGGCACCACGCTGACCGACATGATGCACGCCTGGAACGAACGCTCACCCGGCATCATCGACCACCTCAACGCGCACACCCCGCTGCGCCGCGCGGCCGACCCCGAGGAGATCGCCCAGGCCGCCGCCTGGCTCCTCAGCGACCGCGCCTCCTACGTCACCGGGACGGTCCTCCCGGTCGACGGCGGCATGCAGGCGGCATGAGCCAGGGCTTGCGCACAGGCCTTCGCGTCGATGTTCCTCGGTCCCCGGGGCCGCCTCCCGTTCTCGTGGACCTCGGCCACGCCGCTTCGCGGACCCTCCGGCAGCCGCGAACGACCGCTGCCGTCACTCGTGAACGAAGCCAGGACGGCCAGGCCACAGGGCGCCCGGGGCAGTTACGGACTTCGGCTCACCTCCGCCCGAGCGGAGGTGAGCCGAACGTGAGGGACGGCGTCCGGCTGGTGCCGGTGTCCTCTCCGGGACAGGCTGACTCGGCCTCATGCCCAGGAGGCCACCACGAGTGCGAGGCCGAACATTTCGTCGCCTTCACTGACATTGCCGCAGCCGTCGTCCGCTATCGCTTCCTCGCCGGCTGATCAGCGGCTGCCCACTCCTTCCCTTCGTCAGGCAGGGCGGGCAAGGGGGCGGGGCCGGCAGCGAGGGCGGTGCGGCGGGCGAGATCGGGCAGGACGGTGGCGAGGCCGGCCAGTGCGAAGACGGCCCCGAGCCAGAGCGGAGCGCGCAGTCCCCAGGTGTCGATCACGACGGCGCCGACGGAGGAGCCGAGGATGATGAAGGAGGAGTGCACGGTGTTGACCAGGGGACCGGCGTTGCCGGCGCGCTGGACGCGGGTGACCATGGCCGGGTTCATGGTGACGCCGACCAGGCCGATGCCCATCATGCAGATGACGGCCGGGGCGGGTACGTCGGCGAGGAGGGCGAAGCCGGTCAGGAACAGCGTGTTGAGGACGAGGCCGACGGCAAGGACCGGGACGGTGTGGCCGTCGGCGAAACGGCCGACGACGTTGTTGCCCATGACGGTGGCGGCGCCGTAGGCGACGAGAAGCAGGGGGACGGTGCCGGAGGAGAAGCCGGTGACGTCGGTGAGGATGGGATTGAAGTAGCTGAAGGCGGAGAAGGTGGCGCCGATGATCAGTGTGCTGCTGGACAGCACCAGCCACACCCGCTCCCTCCTGCGACCTTCAAGCCCATCCACCAGCGCATCCCGAGAGCAGTCCACTCGTGCACGGCGCTTCAGCGGGGGGACCTGACGGGCGCCGTCCGGCGGGGGACTCTGGGCGTACGGCAAGACGGGCGGTGCGCCCGTGTGCCCCGTGCGGTGCTGAGCGAGCCTGGGAACAGACCTCCATCGGCGCGGCGGCGTCCGGCACGCCCGCTCGCGGGGTGCCGAGAAGCCCGGTCGGCCGGCCCGGTTCGCGGTCCGGGAGCGTGGTTGCCGACCAGATCACTCCGTTACGGGCAGGCACTCGGCGAGCAGGCCGACGACGTCCCGCCAAGCTCGCTGCGCGTGCTGCGGGTGGTGGCCGACGCCGGGGAGCACGATGTGGTCGACCGGTGGGTGATGGAAGGCGTGCAAGGCGCCGCCGTAGACCACGAGGCGCCAGTCGACGCCCGCGGCCTGCATCTCGGCGGTGAACGCCTCCCTTTGTTCGGGCGGCATGATCGGGTCTTCCGACCCGACCCCGGCCCACACCGGGCAGTGAATGCGCGCCGCCTCGCCCGGCCGGCCCGTGGTCAGTGCGTTGACTGTCGCGATCGCGCGCAGGTCGACGCCGTCGCGCCCGAGTTCCAGCGCGATGGCGCCTCCGGTGCCGTAGCCGACGGCGGCGATCCGGTCCGGGTCGGTCCGCGGCTCGGCGCGCAGCACGTCGAGCGCCGCACGGCCGATGCCCCGCATCCGGCCGGGATCAGCGAGCAGCGGCATGCAACGGGCCAGCATCTCCTCGGGATCACCCAAATAACGGCCGCCATGAAGGTCGAAGGCCAGTGCCACATATCCCAGTTCGGCGAGAGCATCGGCCCGGCGGCGCTCGACGTCGCTGAGCCCCATCCCCTCGGGCCCGACCAGGACCGCGGGCCGGCGGTCGGTACCGGCCGGGAGCGCGAGGTGCCCGATCATCGTCGAACCGTCGGCGGCGTACTCGACCGTACGCGTCGTAATCGTCGTCATGAGCCTGGACTGTAGTGATGGTCGAGCCCGGTCGGGCCGCTGTTCTGCCGCTGGCAGAAGGCAGGTCTCCGGCGTATTCCGGAACCACCCCACCGGCGGTCCAGCCCGGCTTGTCTCTCAACCGCGGTGCGGGACGAGACGGGTGCAAGCGACTCTGTGGGCCGGCGGAGCCATTCGAGAAGAGCAGGGGTGACCACGACCCACTGGATGCTGGTCCGGCCCTGCTTCCTGTCCACGCGGCCGCGCGCCGCGATGCCCGCGCCCTGTCCCGGGTGCGGCACTGGTGGCACTCCAACGCCTGGCTGTGGTGACGATGCCGGACATCGTCCACCGAACGGAGCGAGGAGGTCGTAAAGGCCGGCGCGGCCAGGTGTGCTGCTTCGGCAGCCACCGGCACCCTCGTACGTGCCTGTGGTCACCGACTGAACAGGGAAGCCGGTCCAGAGTGCGCCAATTGACTTGACCCACACCACAGTTGAGGTTGCCCCGAGGCCAGGGTGCAGGCTCTCCGCAGCGGCCCGGCACCGAGCGGGGCGCACACGACGCGGAGGCGCATCATGTCCAGCAATCCCACCCCCCGGGGCCCGGTCCGGCCGGAACTGCAGGAGGCGATCGAGGAGATCGCGGCGTCCGGGATCCTCGGGGTGCAACTGCGGGTCGACGACGAGCGCGGCACCTGGGCGGGCAGCGCCGGATGCCGTGAACTGGGCGGCACACAGCGCCCGTTGACGGACGCGCACTTCCGGATCGGCAGCACCACCAAGAACTTCGTCGCGACGGCAGTGCTGATGCTGGTGGCCGAGGGCCGGACCGCCCTGGCCACCCCGGTCGCCGACCAGCTGCCGCGGCTCGGCCTCGACCGCCGCATCACCGTACGGATGCTGCTCCAGCACACCAGCGGGATCTTCAACCACACCGGGGAGTACTACGAGGACGGGAGGGTCGCCGCCGGCATCCCCTGGCAGGGCAAGGAGTGGGTGGACCTGCGCTTCCACACCTACGAGCCCGCGGAACTGGTCCGGTTCTCGCTCGCCAGGCCGGCCCGGTTCGAGCCGGGGGCGGGCTGGAGCTACGCCAACACCAACTACGTGATCGCCCGGCTGCTCGTCGAGGAGCTCACCGGCCGCCCGTTCGCCGAGGAACTGCGGCGACGGATCCTCGAACCGCTGCACCTGACCGGCACGCTGGCGCCGGGCGCCTCTCCCGAGATCCCAGACCCCCACAACCACAGCTACTACCGCTACGACGACGCAGGGGCGGAGCGCACGATCGACATCACCCGGCAGACCCCGTCCTGGGTCGGCGCCGGCGGCGACATGATCTCCACCACCGCTGACCTGCACACGTACTTCCGCGCACTCATGGGCGGCAGGCTGCTGCCCAAGGCACTGCTGGCCGAGATGCGCACCCCGGAGCAGACCATCGGCTACGGCCTGGGGATCTTCGCCCAGGACCTGGGCGAGGGCCGCACCGTCTACCACCACAACGGCGGCCAGGGCGGCTCGGCGGCCCTCATGTACGCCTCGGCCGACGGCTCCACGACACTGACCGCCGGGCTCAACTACGTCGACGACCCCGGCCTGTCGCTCGCCGCGCCCTTCCAGAAGGCCCAACAGCGTCTCGTCGAGGAGGTGTTCGGCGCACTGGGCGCATGAGCGACGGAGTCACGATCGGGCAGGCCGCGGCCTTCGTCGGCGTCACCGTGAAGACGGTGCGGCACTACCACAAGCTGGGGCTCGTGGCAGAGCCGGAGCGCGACAGCTCCGGCTACCGGCGCTACGGCTCGGCCGACCTGCTGCGCCTGGTGCAGGTACGCACCCTCGCCACCGCCGGAGTGCCGCTCGCCGACATCGCGCCCCTGCTGGCCGCGGACGGCGCGCGGTTCACCGCCGCGCTCGCCGACGTGGAGCGCCGACTCGTCGATCACATAGCGGAGTTGACCCATCGACGCGAGACACTGCGCCGTCTCGCTGACGGCGACCGGGCCCTGCTGCCCGACCGGGCCTGTGCCCTCCTGGACTGCCTGCGCGCCCTCGGCTTCGCCGCCGAGTACGTCGCCACGCAGCGCGAGGCGCTGGTCCTCGCCAAGGCGCTGATCCCGGCCGGCTTCGACGGCTTCCTGGCCGTCCTGGAGAGCCGCCTGACCGACCCCGCCTACGTCGAGCTGACCCAGCGCGGCTGGGAGGCCGAGAGCTGGGACCCCGACGACCCGCGCATCGAGGAACTCGCGGCAGCCCTGGCCGACCACTACCTCGCCCACCCCGAACTCCTCGATGCCAGCGGCCCGATGCAGGCCTGGGCCACCGCCGCCGCCCGTTACCGGCTGATCAACAACCACGGTGAGGAACAGGCTCCCATCTCGGCCCGCCTGACCGCACTGACCGAGCAGAAGCTCCGCGCGGCCGGCTTCCGGGTGCCCCGAGTACCGTGACCCGCCGGCACGTTCACCCCGCAGCCTCGCCGGTCAGCGCGGGCAGCTTGCACATCTCTACGTCGTCCCCGTGGAGGAGTCCGTCCCGCACCACCGCACAGCCGGCCCCGAGGCGATGCGCGGGCAGCCGCGCCACCCCCTGACCGTGATGCCGCTCGCCTCCCTCTCGCCGGGGAACGTCCCGTGCATCGCGCAGCGCACCGTGTGGCCGCCGGAGGCGTTCTACGTCCACGACGACACCACGGCCGTGGCGGAGACGCTGACGGCGGATGTCAAGGTGACGCAGCCGCGCGAGCGACCAGGCGCTCACCGAGGCCCGGGCGGTCTCGTGCCCGGCACTGCTGCCGACCGGCGGCATGCCGACCCCGAGCCGAGGGTCAGCGGCGGGGGACGTGAGAGCGGACGGTGTAGCTTCCCGGGGCGCGGCTGGTGACGGTGTAGTCGGAGACGTTCACGCAGGTGTAGATGTCCTTGCCGGGGACGCCGGTGGCCTTGTGCCGGTAGGACCGGAACGTCAGGGGCTTTCTGTCGGCTTTGACGTCCGTGTAGGAGACTGTCACCGCGGGAATGTCGGCGCAGGTGCGGATGCCGGCGAACTTCTCGATGAAGGCGTTGGCGGTGTTCCGGAAGCCGGGGAAACGAGAGGGGAGCCGCCAGGCTCCGATCGTGCGCTCCTTCCCCGTCGAGACGTCCTTGACCGTGCCGGTGTACACCGCCCCGGAGGCGCTGAGCGCCTTCTTGGCGGTGATCGTGTACTTCCGGCCCGGAACGTACTTGAGGTCGTCGAGGCCGCAGGTGACGCCGTCCTCGTCGTCGGCTCCCCTGTGGCAGCTGGAGCGCAGTGGGGTGGCACCGGCACCGAAGAAGGGCCCCGGCCGCCGATGTCGGGATCCCTCACAGGAACATCCGGGACACCATCCAGTCACCCGAAGAGGTGCATTCCCGCCGGCGTATGACAGCGACCTGCCGACCTTGGGCACAGGATGCTCCGACATCCCAAGCGGTCCCCCAGGAACAGGAGGAAGAGCCATGCCGAAGCTCCGGCCCTTACGTTCCCTCACTTCCGCCGTCGCCCTCACAGCCCTCGGGACGGCGTCCGGGCCGGCGGCGGCAGCCGCACCGGTCCGCTGCAACACCGGCACGATCACCCTCCCCGGCGGCAGGCAAGGAGCATGGGCCGGTCGCTGCATCGGCACCGGGAACGACGACTCCGTGCGCGCCGTGGTGAACTGCAAGCCGGACGAAGGCAGCGCCTACACGGAATACGGCCCGTGGGAGCCCAGCCGGAGCGACCGCAAGTCGTACGCGTACTGCCGCGACAAGTACGACAGGCTGACCAGCAACGGCTACGAGATCGGCCGCCCCTCGGACAGCGCTCCCGGACGCTGACACGGACTGGCCGACATCCGGCCCTCCCGCTGACGCCCCGCCGTGATCCGACCACACGGGCCCCGCCCTTCGAGGCGGGGCCCTTCCACGGACCCTCTTTCCCTTCAGGCAAGGGCGAACTTCTGGGCGCCGGAGCCGTTGCAGTCCCAGATCTGCAGGCGGGTGCCGTTCGCGGTGGCACCCGAGGGGGAGTCGATGCACCGGCCGGTGGTCGGGTTGGACATCGAGCCATCGGCGTCGGTGACCCAGTTCTGGTACCCGCCGCCGTTGCAGGTGGCCAACTGGAGTTTCGTGCCCGCCGCGTCGACACCGCCCGCGATGTCCAGGCACTTGCCCAGCGTGCGCAGGGTCTGGCCGTTCCAGGTCCACTTCTGGTCGAGCGAGGTCCCCTGCTGGCAGTCCCACAGCTGCACCGCGGTGCCGTCACCGCCGGTGTCGTCGCCGGCCACGTCCACGCACTTGCCCCCCGGACCGTAGATCGGGGTGCCGATGGCGAACTTCTGGGCGCCGGAGCCGTTGCAGTCCCAGATCTGCAGGCGGGTGCCGTTCGCGGTGGCACCCGACGGCGAGTCGATGCACCGGCCGCTGGTCGGGTTCCGCAGCGAGCCGTCGCTCTGCCGCACCCATGACTGGTAGCCGCCGCTGTTGCAGGTGGCGAGCTGCAGCTTCGTACCGGCGGCGCTGTTGCCGCCGGCGATGTCCAGGCACTTGCCGAGGGTCTGCAGGGTCTGGCCGCTCCAGGTCCAGTGCTGGTCCCTGGCCGCCGGCTGGCAGTCCCACAACTGCACCGCGGTGCCGTCGCCGCCGGTGTCGTCACCCGCCACATCCACGCACTTGCCGCCCGGTCCGGTGATCGTCTGGCCGCTCACCGAACCGCTGCCACCACCGCCGCCGGATCCGGGCGCCTTGTTGTAGACGGACACCGAGTCGATGACCAGCTTGCCGCCGGAGACCGTGGACCCGTTCGGGCCCCCGCCGAAGGCGTCCGGGAAGCCGCCGCCGATCGCCAGGTCGTAGATGATGAAGAAGGGGTGGTCGACCGCGTCGGACCAGGTCGTGGCGTCCACCTGGTTGGCGTTGACGGTGAAGAAGTTGTTGCCGTCCAGGTAGAACCTGATCTGTTCCGGCGACACCGAGCGGTCGATCTCGGCCGCGTAGTCGTGGAAGCCGCTCTGGCAGCCCGGACAGGCGCGTTCGCCCGAACCGATGCCGGTCGACTCGTTGCACGGCCCGCCCGGGTTCACGCCGCAGTGCAGGGTGCTGAAGACGGAGCTGCGGCCGTTGATGTCCTCCATGATGTCGATCTCGCCGGACTTCGGCCAGGTCACACCGGAGCGCAGGGGCGCGCCGAGCATCCAGAACGCCGGCCAGTAACCCGCCCCGTCGGCGGTGGTGACGTCGGGCTGCCGGAGGACGGACTCGATGCGCACGACACCGCCGGCCGGGGCGCCGAAGGACGCCGACTGGGTCTCCACGCGCCCGGAGGTCCATCCGCCCCGCGGGTCGGAACCGGAGTGCAGGGCCTGGAGCACGAGATGACCCTGGCCGTCGTAGTAGACGTTCGAGGTGCTGTTGGTCATCGTCTCGATCTCACCGGTGCCGAAGTTGCTGCCCGGCCCGGTGTCGTACTTCCACAGGCTCTGGTCGATGCCGGTGCCGGACGCGCCGTTGAAGTCGTCGCTCCAGGTGAGTGTGAAGCCCGCGGGTGCCGGGGGCACGGCGGCCGCGGCGTCCAGCGTCGTGGTGAGGGTGACCGCCACCGTCACCGCGACGACGGGAACCAGGGCGAGCGCTCTCTTCCACCCGCTGCGCCGTGGCCCTGCGAAACTCAAGCGCATATGCGTGACCTCCGGAAAAGAGCGTGAACGTGGGTGCCCGCCAGGCCGCCCCTGGCGGAATGCAGAGTGGGTGGTCGCTGGAGTACGTCAGTCCGCGGCGCTGAACAGTCGTCGCGAAAATGACATGTCCATAGCATGTCGGCGAGGTCGACGTTCGACAAGAAAGCGGAAGGTAAACCCTTTCCCAGGGCGCACGCAAACGCGCCTTTTCAGGTCAATATCAGGAAACAGTGGAAACGCATACTGTGCTGTCGTCGGAAACTGCCGGTCACGGCGATGGCGGTGCATGTCGAGCCCGTCTCTCCACACTGGCCGAAGTCGCTGATGCCCGCCAACGCCCCGCCCGGCAGCCGAGCGGGTGGGCGCCTCCCTGCGTGCGGGCAGTCTGCGGGAGAACTCCTCGGTGACACCGGCGTGGACGTGGAAACGGTTGCCGGCGATGCACGCCTGTCCGACGGTGCGCAGCGTGGCGGTCATCGCGCCGTCGACCGCGGCATCGAGGTCGGCGTCCTCGCACACGAGGAACGGTGCTGGTCCACCGGTGGCGGACGAAGGACGGACCCGCGTACGGGAGGACGGGCGGGTCCGCCCTTCGCGCGCCGTTCGTGGGTCAGCGCAGCGCGGCGATCATGTCTTCGGCCAGCCTGGCGCTGGAGGCGGGGTTCTGGCCGGTGAAGAGGTTGCCGTCGATGACGTTGTGCTGCTGGTACGCCGCCCCTCCGATGTGCACGCCACCCCGTTCCCGCAGGCGGGAGGCGAGCAGCCACGGAGCGCCCTCGGCCGTGCCGAACAACTGCTCCTCCTCGTCGGTGAACGCCGTCATCCTGCGGCCGGCGAAGAGCCAGTTGCCGTCCTCGTCCTCGGCGCTCAGCAGTGCGGCCGGACCGTGGCAGACCGCGCCGATCGGCTTTCCGTCCTTGTCCGCCGCTGCCAGCAGACGGCCCAGGTCGGCGTCCTGGAAGAGGTCGACGACCGGGCCGTGACCGCCGGGCAGCACCACCGCGACGTAGTCGTCGATGTCGATCCCGTCGAGCTTCAGCAGTGGACCGAACTCCGCCAGCGCCTTCTGGGCGTGTGCCACGTGGTGACCGCAGTCCTCACCCGCGACCGCCGGGTCGGCGCTGTGCTCGTCCAGCGGCTGCAACACCCCGCCCGGAGAAGCGAAGTCGACCGTGTAACCGGCCTCCGTGAACTTCTCGTGCGGTGCGGCCACCTCCTCCGCCCAGTAACCCGTCGGGTACGTCGATCCGTCGGTGCGCTCCCAGACGTCGGCAGCCGACATGACGATGAGAACCTTGCCCTTACTCATGAACGAGTTCCTTTTCCGTGCGGGGACATGGGAGCAAGTGAGGACTTGCCCCGGAAAACCATCGGCCGGGCGTTGCGCGATTGCGGCAGGCGAGGGAAGTGCGTCCGTCGCCACTCGCCCGAGACGCGTATTCAGCATGGCCCGCCGCGGTCCCCGCGCGGGCGTCCATGGCAGGCCCTGCGCGACAGCGGACCCGGCAGACTAGGACCGAGAGAGCCACCCTGGAATCGGCCACGTCCGCGCTACTGCTTGGCATGGGTCGACTGAGAGGTCCAAGCATGGGCGGCGGTGGAAAGCCTGCGTGTGGAAGTGGGACGGCACCCGGACGACCAGGTGACGAACGACCTAGTCGCGGAACTGCGCGGAAAGAGCGCCGCTACGACGCCACCCCCGGCCTCACCGCACTCGTCTCCCACCTCAACCAGTACGAAGGCAGCGCCGCCCCCGGGCCCCACGCCGCCTGACACCCCCGCAACTTCTGGCCTCACTGAGGTGTCACTCGGTGCGCGGCTCGGGTGTCTGTCCCGGGGCTGAGGGCAGAGCGGCTCGGTCCGGTCGCGTTCGGTGCACAAGTCGCGGGCAGCGGCCGGCCCGTGGTCCGCTGCGAAGGCGGCGGCGGAGCAGTCACCCGCGTGCGTCACAAGCCGCCTTCTGCAGTCCCGTCACGGTCTCGCGCGGGATTCGCCGGACCAGTGTTCCGCCAGTGGCAGCCCGATGTGGCCCGATGGGCGTCACTGCGGTGCCGGAAGGCAGTGCCACGGTCACGGGATGTCGAGCAGGACCTTTCCGACCACGCCCTGTTCCAGTGCGGCGTGGGCGTCTGCGATCTGCTCCAGTGCGAAGCGGTGCAGCGGCATCCCGGCCTCCTCGCCCACGCGCAGCGCGCCCGCGTCGACGGCCGCGGCGACGTCGGTGAGTGCGTGCCGTTTCGCGGCAGGCGGCACGGTGTAGACGAAGACGCTCTGCCACCGCAGGTTCGCCGCCAGCGAGGAGAGCACCGGGACGGACAGGTGCTCGTCCTCGCTGCCGGAGTAGTAGGCCACCACGGCGCCCGGGGCGGCTACCGCGATGTCGAGGGCGGCGTTGGCTTCCGGCGCGACCTCCGCGACGATGTCGACACCCTCGGGTGCGAAGGCCCGGATGTCTGTCGTCGCGTCCTGCGTGCGGTAGTTCACCACGTGGTGGGCGCCGGCCGCACGCGCCAGCACGGCCTTCGCGGGACTGCTGACCGTGGCGACCACACGCGCTCCGGCCCAACGGGCGAGCTGGATGGCCGCGTTGCCGACCGCACCGGCGCCGCCTGCCACCATGACGGTCGAACCCCGCAGAGTGCCGGGCGCGATGCGCGCCGGCCCGCCTTCGTGAACGGTCAGCGCGCGGTGGGCGGTCAGGGCCGGTACGCCCAGGGCGGCGCCGAGTTCGAACGGGGCGTGGTCGGGCAGGCCGACAGCATGCCGGTCGGGCACGAGCGTGTACTGCTGCGCCGTTCCCCAGGGCCGTTTCCACGCGGCCTCCCAGATCCACACCCGCTGCCCGACCCGCACCGGGTCGACCCGCGAGCCGACAGCATCGATCACGCCGCCACCGTCCTGGTGGGGCACCTGTTCGGTCATGCCCGGTGGCAGAGGGCGCCTGCGGCTGCGCCAGTCGGTGGGATTGACCCCCGAGACGTGCACACGTACCCGTACCTCGTCCGGCCCCGGTTCGGGCACCGGGCGTTCGACGAGTCGCAGGACCTCGGGCCCGCCGGCTGCTGTCCGGACAACGGCCTTCATCTCTCACTCCTCTTTCGCTCGTCTTTCACCCGCTCTCACCCGGCATGGCAGCCCCGCGCCGTTCGGCGGGGACGTGCGCGGTCAGGTCACGCAGGGAGCTGCCGAAGGCAGCAGGACGGCGCCGAGGAGCACCGGCCGGCGGCCGTACCGGACGGACAGGGCGCCGGACAGGAGGGGACGGGGGCGGCGGCTCCGGGAGAGTTCCCGCACGAGGACTCCAGGAAAGAGAAGTATGGTGTACGTCGTACTTCTGGAATGCTAGAGGGAAGTATGATGCTCGTCAAACTTGGAGGTGCGTGATGCCGCCTTGGGAGGTCCCGTCCGACCAGTTGCCGCCCGTCGCCGCGGTCCAGAAACTGCTGCGTGCCCTCGCCGATCCCGTACGCCTGGAAATGGTCCGCCGCCTGGCGGCAGACCCCGCCGGCGAAGCGTCCTGTTCGAGCCTGTACGAGGGCCTGAACAAGTCCACCGCGACCCACCACTTCAAGATCCTCGTGGAGGCGGGCATTCTCCATCCGGTCATGGTCGGCTCCTTGCGGGGGCACCGCCTGCGACGTGACGCCCTGCAGCAGACAGCACCCGGCCTGCTGGACGCACTGATGGGGGCGCTGGCCCGCCAGCCCTGACGCGGAGCCACCGGCACGCCGGCGGCACCCTCACGCCGGCGGCACCGTAACGCCGGCGACGCCGGCAGGAGGCGGTGAAGAGCGCACCGGACGCGTCCAGGTCTCGACGTCCAGGTCTCGGCTCGGGACCACTGGTGCCAGCGGGCACGGGCTCACGTTGGGCAGCGTGGTGGAGCGGGGCTTGCTGACCGCACCGAGGACGGTCTTCACGACGACGACCACGACCACGACCACGACGACAGCGACGGCCACGACCACGACCACGACGACAGCGACGGCCGCGACCACGACCACGACGACAGCGACGGCCGTGACCACGACCACGATCACGACGACAGCGACGGCCGTGTCCACGACCACGGCACGCTTGCCCGGACGGGGTGCGGCACGGCGACGCGGGACATCAGAGCTATGAGGACGCAGGACATCAGGGCGATGAGGCTGTCATCGTCCGCCGGATGCGGAGCGGGCCCGGATTCCGTCCAGAAGGTACTTGGTGCGGCGGTCGTAGTACCCTCACCGCGCGTCGACCGCCGTCACCTTCGACGGCTTCGCCGAGATCGCCTCTGACCTCACCGGCCGCACTGCCGAGCGCATCGTCCTGGACGACGAACAGTGGATCGCCGACCAGATCAGCATCGGTGTGCCGGAGCAGATGGCCCGACTCATGCTCACCTGGTACCAGGCAGCCCGCGGGGGCTACTTCGCCCAAGTCGGCCCTCAGTTGGCCGAACTCCTCGACAGCGAGCCCCGCACCGCCGCTGACCGGCTCGCGGCCCACATCGCGGCCTGAAGCCGGGCTTCTCACCGTTCGCCCGCTTGTTGATCGGGGCAGATCGCTGACGGATGACCAGTGGCGCGGATGAGCCACCGCTCCCGGTCCGGACATCGCGGCGTGGCGGCCGGCGGCGACATCGGCAGCAGGTGATGGATGCGGCGCTGATCCGCTTCCGGCGCCTCGCGCGCCTGACATGACGCGGCGGGGTTCCGGCTACGGGACGTTCCAGGCGGAGATGACGGGTTGCCCGTCCTCGGTGGCGAGGAAGCTGAGCGTGCCGGGGTGCGGGTGGCCGAGCAGCCGGCTCGCGGACGCATCGAGGCCGAGCCAGCGGACGGTGAGGACGCGCGCCAGGTGGCCGTGCGCGACGACGGCGACGTCGCCGTCGCCCAGCAGCGGACGGATGCGGTCCAGCACCGCGTCCGTGCGCGCGGCGACCTGCGCGAGCTGCTCGCCCGGGTGGTCGGCGTCGCCCGGAACGACGCCGTCGCGCCACAGGTCCCAGCCGGGCCTCGACGCGCGGATCTGCTCGGCGGTCAGACCTTCGTAGCCGCCGTAGTCCCACTCCGACAGGTCGGGATCGGGCTCGGCACTGGTCAGGCCCGCGAGCTCGGCCGTCCGCACGGCGCGGCTCAGCGGGCTGCTGAAGACGGCGATCAGAGGGCGGCGGGCCAGTCTCGGAGCGAGAGCACGGGCCGCGGCCTCGCCCGCCGCGGTCAGCGCGACGTCGGTCCGTCCAGCGTGCCGGCCCGACAGGCTCCACTCGGTCTCGCCGTGCCTGATCACTATCAGCTCACCCATGGCCGCGCACGCTATCCGTTCTGTGGTGCTCCGAGGCGGCTTCACCGGCGTCGGCCCCCTCACCGACCCCTCGTCACCCTGGACCGGCCCACCGCATGAGCTGTCCTCCAGGCGGAACCCGAAGGGCAATGCGATCGAGCAGTCCGGCCGCCCGGCCCGCACGCGGTCGAGGACTTCCACGCGCACGGCGACGGAGCCGACAGTGAGAGCACCACCAGCGCGCACGGGACTTCGCGTACAAGGAGAAGACCGGCACCTGGGTGAACGCAGGCGCCGGTGCCTCCCCGAGGACTCGCGTCACAGCAACGCAGCGATGCCCTCCCGGTTCTCCGGCAGCCCGACCGCGCGGAACCACAACCAGTTGCAGCGGATGCTGCCCGTCGCCTCGTCGGTGTCCACGAACGCCTGCACCAGGGCGCGTTGGGCGGAGGTCAACGAGTGGGCCGGGTCGTAGCGACCACAGAAGGCTCTGAACAGGATCGGCCCGCGTTCGTTGTCGACGATGGACGTGTGACCGGAGGCCACCATGGCGATGGCCACCGGTGCCACCTCCTCGAACGATGCGGTCAGGTCGAGCGCGGAACGCAGCACGGTGAACCGGAACCACCCGTCGACTCCGCACAGCGGGTCGGGGAACCATCCGTCTGTCGTGCGGGGGTCGCGCAGCGCGTCGAGGAGCACGGCGAGTGCGCGGGGCCGATCGACTCGGACGGGACCGAGTGCGGCACAGACCCGCACGGCCGGGTCGGAATCGGCGAGCAGGTCAGAAGTGTCCAACCCCCAAAGACTCAACGCCCGCGCCACGGCGGCTCGCTCCCGCCGCCCCGTCATGGTGCCCAGCCGGGCGCGCAGCAGCGCAGCGGCGCGCGGTACGCGGTCGGCGAGGGCCGAGGTGGAAAGGAGCGGCACGGCGGCGCCGAGTGCGGCCTCACAGATGCAGGGGTCGGAGGAGGAGAGGAACGGCTCGACGGCGTCGTACAGGGCGGGCCGTATGTCCCGGCACGCTTGCAGCGCGGCGAGCTCGTCAGGGGCGCGCTCGCTTCGCATGTCCTCGTACCAGGGCTGCCATTCCCAGTTGGCTCGGTCCCGTGCCGGATCCTCCCCGTAGGCAGCTGACTCAGCCACCTGACCCAGCCAGCCGAGCAGGGCGGCCCGCAAGCTGCGCGGCGGCCCGTCGTCCCACGGGAAGTGTCCCTCCTGCTCGGCGAGGCTCATGGGATGGTCGAGGATCGCGGCGACGAACAGCGCCACGGGCGCGGTGACCGTGTACAGCGAGCCCTGATGCAGCACGCTCATGTCCAATACGGCCACCGCCTCGGACCGCACCCGGGCATCCTGGTCCACGAGGGAGCACAGGGAGACGGGTATGTCCTCGCCGGAGCCGTAGGCATGCCGGTGAGAGGCCCAGTCCGTCTCCAGCAGCAGTTTTCGAGCCTCTGCCGGCAACCCGCTCAGGATCTGCGTCATGCGGGCACTCCCGTTGTCCGTCATGCACGCATCCTGCCAGCACCCACCGACAAGGCCCCCTTCTGCTCACTGATCCTCGTCGATGCCGGCAGCGTCGCCCAGCGGATCAGCCTCGACCACGCCCGCGAAGTCCACCTGGTCGCCGAGTAGGTCATGGACCGCATCCGCGACAAGTCCGGCCCCGGCATTGGCGGCCCCCGTGCGGCCGGTGACGACGGGCGGCCCGTGAGCAGACCGGCGTATCCGGCGCGCCACCGGCACGGATCACCCTCCGGGTGCCTGGCGTTGACAGGACGTCACGGCACGGCGGGCGGCCTCGCGCTCCTATGCGGCCTGGCCGAGGGCTGCCCCGTGACTCCCGTACGGATCCCGGCGGATCGACGCGCTCGGCGTGATCCGGGACGAGCACGAGGCCGCCTGGCAGGGACACATGGCCATCGTCGAGGCCTGCTTGGCCCGACACGGCCACCTCGCCGTCCCCGCCGACCAGCGAACCGCGCCGCAAGGGCTGGCTCGGCCCGCGGGCGTAGCCGGGCTCCGGTACCGCGGCCGCCTGCGGCTGCGGGGTGGCCACCTGGCTCCGCCTGCCAGACCGGACCGAGGGTGGACGCCGATGTCGGCGGCGATCTCTCCCAGCGTGACGCCGGACTAGCGCTCGCGCGCCTCCCGCACGGCGTCCTCGCGGAGCTCCTTCGGAGACGGCCTGGGAATGCAGCATCCTCCCAGGCCGTTTCCCGGCAGGCCGGGGCAGGTGTCATCCGGTGTCACCCGGTCGTGCAGCAGTCCCGGACCACAAGCTCAGCGGTGGTTCGGTGGCCCAGCGGCATCCTGCCGTACTTCGAGAGGGCGATGCGACAATGGTTCCGTGTACGGGGCAGGCAGTTCAGGTCAAGTCTTCGGCGTGTTGCCTGGCCCGTGTCGACTGTGCACCGAACGATGTCGGCCAGAGACAAGTCCTCACCGGAAACACGAGTGGAACCGAGGAGCGCCAAGAGCCCAGGCGACAGCCGGGATCGCGGCTCTGCCTCGGGGTCCGCTCGAGCATGTCGCGCGGCGAAACGGGAATCCGTGGCTCGATCGCGGGGGTGTCCGGTCGAAGACCCGCGATGGTGTCCGCAGAGTGCGGGGCAGGGAAGGTGACAGTGTGTGCAGTCTGTCGAGGTGTCAGCAAACTTCGAGAATGTCGGCCACCGCAGGTCACGGCTCTGTTGTCCTGAGACGGTTGCGGACCGGCAACTCGTCGCGTCGGGCACGGACCCGCGTGTCTCTGAGGGGAGGGCGTATGCTAGTGGACCCATGGACCCTTTGTGAGTCGTTTACTAAATCAACGTAGCTTTCGAGCGAAAAGATGACTACATTTGGATCATGCGACTCACTCTCGCATGACGGGGGGGATGAGTACTCGTGTGTGATCCCGTCAAGGGCGCTCGCGTCCTCGGCTGCTACGTCTCACACGGGTAACAGCCGCATAGCAGACGATAGCAGGTATGTCATGAAATGGACTATTACGGTCGAAACGCACGGAGGCGCTGACGAGGGACCGGCGACGATCACTGCAGTGATGCAGAGCGTTCCCGGCGGACCACCACGCATAGTCGAACTGGTGGTCAAGGCCTCGGAACAGGGCGCGATCCCCCCCAGAGGAGCACTCGACATCGACTTCGAGATGCTGGCTCAGGCGGTGAGCGGTGCTGCTCTGCCCTCTTCCCTCTCCGAGAGCGGATCGGAGCGTCACCGGCCTGCGAGCGTGTCCCCCCCTCCGGCCGAAGCGCAGAATCAGCGCCCTTACCGCAAGATGCCCGACCCGGACGAGGTCAGAGAAGTCTTCCTCCGGCTCAGGAGCGTGGGGAAGGTGGCGCAGCACTACGACGTGCCTCGTTACACCGCACAGGCATGGGTGGACAGGCTGCGCCGTATGGGACATCTCGAAGAAGTGAAGTCGAGCAGCCCCAGACTGCGCGGCAAAGGGCGCCGGTAGGGAGCGTCATCGGTGCGCGGGACGTCGCCCGGACGTGTGCGCTGAACGTGCCTTCCGGGCCGTGCCACGGCCCGGAAGGCACGCCGTTCTCTCAGCCGGCGATCCTGGCCGCCAGGGAGCGGACCGTCGGGGACTCGTAGAGCGAGCCCACGGAGACCGGACTGTCCAACTGCCCGCTCAGTGCCTCCGCGAGCTGCACGGCCCTGATCGAATCGCACCCCAGGCTGAAGAACGAGTCGTCCCTGCCCACTCGTCCGACCCCGAGCACCTCGGCCGCGGCCTCGGCCAACAGTGCTTCGAGCTGTCCGTCGGGGGGCAGATAGGAGGCGCCGCCCGCGCCGACGGCCGCGAGTACAGCGGCCGGGTCGGGGGTGCCACTGCGGTCCCGCTCGATCCGTGAGGTCACCACCACCCGGGCGAAGACCCCCCGGTCGGCCAGTCGGGCCGACACCGCGGCCCGCACCTGCTGAGGGTCCGTGTCCGACGCGGGGACGACCGCCACGGCGACGGTGCCGCCGCCCAGTTGGTCCGCCGCCAGGAGCGGCTTGATCTGCTCGTTCGCCGGGTCCGCGCCGATGAGCAGGTGTACCGGCCCGGCGTGCAGTGCTCCCAGCAGGGCCAGCGTGCCCCGGGTCGGGTCGATCAGGGTCAGCCCCCGGTGCCTGCCCGCCGCGACCAGCGGACTGCCCTGGTTCATCCCCGGGCCGTCCCACATGCTCCAGGCCAGGCTCTGGGCCCGTCGCCCCGCCGCGGCCCAGCGCTGGGCCCAGCCGTCCAGTACCGCGTTGGCCGCCGCGTACGCACCGAAACCGGTCCCGCCGAACAGACCGTTCACGGACGAGTACAGCACCACGGCCGTGTCCGGCCGGGTGGCCAGCAGCCCGTCGAGGGCCTCACACCCACCGGCCTTCGGGCGCAGCATCCTCGCCAGCCACTGCGCGGACTCGGCCCGCAGTTCGTGGTCGGTCAGGGACTCCCACTGCGGGGCGACCGCGGCACCGGCGAGATGCAGAACCAGGTCGAGACCGCACCCCCAGGACGCCTCCGCCTCAGCCACCGCCCCGGCCAGGGCGTCCGGGTCCGCGGCATCGACCGCGCGGTAGCGGACCTCGCCCATGGCGTGCAGGACCTCCAGCGCCTCCCGGGCCCCGGTGTCCAGGCGCGCCTGCGGGGTCCGTCCGACGATCAGCAGCCGTGCCCCGTGCGTGACCACCAGATGCTCCGCCACGGCGCGTCCCAGGCCGCCGAGACCACCGGTGATCAGGCAGGTCCCGCCCCGGGGCAGCACATCGGCGGGTATGTCGAAGACCTCCGGCAACGGCACGGTGCGCAGCCGCTGTTGCAGCGGCCTGCCGTCACGCACGGCGATCACGTCGCCGCTGTGCCGCACGGTGGCCAGGGCCGCGAGTCCGGTCGCGTCGGCGTCCGCCGGGGCGTCGATGAGCGCGGTGCGGGCGAGAAGCCGTTCCGAGCGCGCGGTACGCACCAGCGCGGTCAGCCCGGTGCGGCCCGGAACCACCGGATCGCCCGGGGCGGCCGGTACGGCACCCCGGGTCAGCACGGTGAGCTCGGCATCGGGCCGGATCCGCGACACGGCCGACGCCACGGCGAGGAACTCCGACAGCACCCCGGCGTCGCCGTCGGCCGGTGCCGTCGCGGGGTCCGAGGCGGCGACGAACAGCACCTGCGGTACGGCCCCGTCGTCCGCGGACCCCTCGCCGGCCGTCGCGAAGGCTCGCTCCAGGGCCGAGGCCAGCTCCACGGCATCCGAGCCGACCACGATCTGCGCCGTGGTCAGCGGGGGCAGCCAGTCGGGGACGACACCGCTGACACAGGCCACGAGCGGACCGTCCGGCCGCTGGCTCAGCCGTGCGTCGGCCGGTTCCCACACGACCGCCAGCGCGGGGACGCCGGTCTCCGGGTCCGGCGCCTCGTCCGGTGCGCCGCCGTCCGCCTCACCGCCGTAACAGCGGTCGTCGAACCGGCCTTCGCGCCAGCCTTCGAGCAGCCGCTCGCGCTGCACCTTCCCGCCGTTGTGCCGCGGGAACTCCCGGGACGTCACCGGCACCACGTAGGTCGGACGCAGGGCCAGGTCGCGGGCGAGAGCCGAGCGGATGGCGTCCACCAGGGCGGGCACGTCGTCGGTGCCGGGCACGAAGAAGACCACCAGAGCGTCGGTTCCGGTTTCCTCGTCGGGCACCCCGGCCACCGCGGAGCAGGCGGGCACGACCCCGGGTACCTGCTCCACCACCGCCTCGATCTCGTGCGCGGGGAAGTTCGCCCCGTTGACGATCACCATGTTCTTCCGGCGGCCGGTGAGGAAGAGCCGGCCGTCACGCAGGAACCCGAGGTCACCCGTGTCGAACCAGCCGTCCGCGGTGAAGCTCTCCCGGTTGGCCCGCTCGTTGTGCGCGTACCCGTTCAGGACTGTGTCGCCGGACACGTGCAGCCGCCCGACCCGGCCCTCCGGCAGCACCTCTCCTTCCTGGTCCACGATGCGCAGTGCGACGCCGGGCACCGGGGCACCGACCTCCGTCACCACGACCGCGCCGGGAGTGCCCGCCGGCAGCTCGCGCAGTTCGCCGTCCAGTGAGGCGGGCACCAGGGAGACGGTGCCGACCGCCGCGTCGTCACGGTGCATGCGGGTGTACGTGACCCCCGAGGAGGTCTCCGACATCCCCCAGCAGGGCACCATGGCGTCGGCGGGCAGCGCGTGCGGGGCGAGCAGTTCCACGAAGCGGAGCGCGGTACGGGCGACGACGGCCTCACCGGCGTTGCAGATGTTGGTCAGGCGGCTGAGGTCCCAGGAACCGGCGGCGATCTCCTCCGCGTGCCGGCACACGAGCGAGAACGCGAAGTTGGGCGCCCAGGTGTTGGTGGCACCGAACCGGTCCAGACAGTCCAGCCACAGCAAGGGCCTGCGGATCACCGATTCCGTGCGTACGTTGACGTGCTCACACGTCAGGAAGACGTCCCGGAGGTTGTACATGATCATGCCGCCCACGTGGTCCAGCGGCATCCAGTTGAGCGAGACGTCGTGCTCCGTGAAGCCGTTCGCGGCGATCGCCGCGTAGCTCCTGGCGACGATCGTGCGATGGCGGTGCTGCACGCACTTGGGCGTGCCGGTGCTGCCGGAGGTGAGCAGGTTGACGATCAGCGCGTCCGGATCCGGTACGGTCCAGTCGGCCGGCTGCGGATCGGGCAGGGCGTCGGCCGCCAGTACCCGCAGCGCCTCACCGCCCGGCAGCCGGCCGGCCAGCGAACGCACCCCTTCGCACAGTCCGGGATCGGCGATCACCGCGGGCCGGCCGAGCAGTTCCCAGGCGGCGGCGAGTTTGCGTACCGCGGCGTTGTCCGTGGCGTACTCCGGCGCCGGAGCCAGCGGAGTGGGCAGGAAGCCGCCCAGCACACAGGCCCACCAGGCGGTGACGAACGTACGGCTGTCGGCGCACTGCAGCAGCACGGGGTCGCCCGGAGCCAGACCGTGGCGGCGCAGTCCGCCCAGCATGCGGCGGGCGTCCTCGTACAGCTCGGCGTACGTCTGCCGGTCGGTGCTGCCGTCCGGCAGCAGGTAGGTGGTGCCGCGGTCCGGAGCCACCCGCGCCGCCCGGGCCAGCGCTTGCGGCAGCGTCGGTACGGCGTCCGGCGGCAGCACCGGCTCGGGGCCGCGCACCAGGGCCGGACGGTCGGCGGGGACGGCGGTGCCGCGCCCCGTTCCGCCTTCGCCGGACGCGGGACCGGATGCCGCGCGGCGCGTGGCGGTGACGCGCAGCCGGCGGTCGCGGACGGCGGCGGCGTCACGGACCCCCGCGGTGGCGGCCGCGATCTCGGCGACGGTCTCCAGGGAGAGCTGTGGGGCCGCGGCGCTGGTGACGGTGTTCACGAAGAGGTCCTTCCGGCCGGAGCGGGCGGTTCGACGGACAGCTGTCCACCGATCTCTCGGGCTGCCTCGGGGCTCAGTCCGACGACGAAGTAGTGCCCGCCCTCCACGCTCAGACCGGTCCGGCCCACGGCCGTCTGCGCAGCCCAGCCGGCCAGGTCCGACTCGTCCACCGAGCCGCTCAGCCCCCGGACCGTGGTGATCGGAACCGGCAGCGGGGGACGAGGCCGGTACCGGTAGTTCTCCCAGAGCGCGAAGTCACTGCGCAGCAGCGGGAGGAGCATCTCCAGCAACGGCGCGTTGCGCGCCACCGCGTCGGGCAGCCCGCCGCGCTCGCGCACCGTCGCCAGCAGCTCCTCGTCCGGGAGCAGGTGCAACGGCTCCGCGGGCGGCGGCGCCTGCGGAGCGGGCTGCTCGCCGACGATCAGCCGCCGCGGCCAGGTGCCGAACCGGCGGCCCATCTCGTGCGCGATCTCGTACGCCAGCAACCCGCCCGCACAGTGCCCGTACAGCACGTACGGCATGGTGGTGTACGGACGCAGGGCGATCGAGCAGGCGGTGACCAGCGCGTCGATCCGGGCCGGCGGCACCTCCCGGGAGCGGTCCTCGCGGCCGGGCAGCTGCACCGTCAACGTCTCCACCCAGGAGGGCATGAGTGCCGCCGTCCGCTGGTACACGGACGCGCCGCCACCGGCGAACGGCAGGCAGATCAGCCGTACCCGGGCCTGTGCGCGCGGGACGCGGCGCACCCAAGGGGAGTCCATGGTGAAGCTCACCGGTGCGCTGCGCGGGGGCACCTCGGCGTGAGTGTCCGTGCTCAACGCGTCCCCTCCCCGTCCAGCGAGGCGGCCAGCTCGGCGAGCTCGTCGTCGCTGCTGCCCTCCACCAGGTCCAGGGCCTCCGCCAGCGCGTCCCGCTGCGCCTCCTGGCCCGAACGGGCGGCGTCGACGAGTCCCGCCAGACCGGCCACGGTGGGGGTGGCGAAGAAGTCCGCGATCGGCAGCGCCACCCCGAACACGGCGTTCACCCGGGAGGACAGCTGGATCGCCTGCAGACTGGTGCCGCCCGCCGCGAAGAAGTTCACGTGATTGCCGATCCGGGCGCCCAGCAGCGGGGTGAACACCTCCTTGCGCATCGTGCGCTCGGTGGGCGTGCTGTTCTCCTCGTCGGCCTCGGAGAGTTCGTCCACCACGGCGAACTCCACGGCGGGCAGCCGCCGTCGGTCGATCTTGCCGCTCGGGGTCAGCGGGACCGCGTCGAGCGGCACCAGAACGGAGGGGACCATCGCGGCCGGCAGCCGGCGCGCCACCGCGGAGCGGATCGTGTCCAGCTGCAGCTCGCCGGGACGCTCCGGCACCACGTACGCCACCAGCAGCGCGCCGGTGCGCGGGTCGGCCGCCACCTCCGCCACCGCCTGGGCGACCCCGTCCACGGCCTGCAGCGCGGCCTCCACCTCGCCCAGCTCGATCCGCACGCCGCGGACCTTCACCTGCCGGTCGGCCCTGCCGACGAAGCACAGGTCCCCCGCCTCGTCCCAGACGGCCAGGTCACCGGTGAGGTAGCGGCGGGAACCGGGAGGCCCGTCGGGGTCGGGCCGGAACCGGTCGGCGGTGAGGGCGGGCTGGCCCAGGTAGCCGCGCGCCACGCCCAGCCCGGCAATGGCGAGTTCACCGACCGCGCCGGCCGGCAGCAACGACGCTCCGGCGCCGTCCACCACGTAGGCACGGTGGTTGGCCATCGCCCGGCCGATCGGCGGTGAGGCCGTCCACTCGCCCTCGCACCGCTTGGCCACCACGGTCACCGTGGTCTCCGTCGGGCCGTACCCGTTCCAGAAGCTCCGGCCACGGGCCCACCGGGTGGTCAGCTCGCCGGTGAACGCCTCACCCCCGACGAACGCCACCCGCAGGTCGGGATAGTTCTCGGGAGAGAGCAGGTCCATGATCGCCGGGGGCAGGTCGATGACGGTGATCCGCTGCTTCTGCAGGACCGCGTCCAGGGCGTCCACGGAGCGTCGCTGGTCCTCGTCCAGTACGTAGAGGACGGCGCCGCTGAGCAGGGTTCCGAAGATCTCGAACACCGAGACGTCGAAGCCGGGGGAGGCGAAATGCAGGACCCGGTCCTCGGGCGTGAGGTCGAACATCTCCCGCACGGTGCGGGTGAAGTTGGCCGCGTTGCGGTGCTCGACCACCACCCCCTTGGGACGGCCGGTGGACCCCGAGGTGTAGATGACGTACGCCGCGGAGGCCGCCGGCACGACGACCGGGAGCGGCTCCTCACCCGCCCGCGGTCCGTCCAGCGGATCGGGACCGACGACCAGCCGCAGCGGACCGGGGACCCGGTCCGCCGTGCCGGGGGAGACCACCACGGTCCTCGCCCCGGTGTCCTCCAGGATCATCGCCAGCCGCTCGTCGGGCTGGCCGGCGTCCACCGGTACGTAGGCGCCCCCGGCCCGCAGGACACCGAGGACGGCGGCGAGCAGGGCCGGGCCCCGCTGCATCACCACCGGCACGAGGTCGCCGAGCCCCACCCCGGCGGCCGTCAGCCGCCGCGCGATCCGCCGGGACCAGGCGTCCAGTTCGCCGTAGGTCAGGGAGCCGCCCTGCCACAGCAGCGCGGTGTTGTCCGGAGCCGCCGCGACGACCTCGGCGAACAGTTCGTGCAGCGGGGTGTCGAGAGGCGCGCCGATCGGCTCGTTCCAGCGCTCCCGTACGTCCGCGTGCTCCTGCGGCGTGCCCAGCGGGGCGTCCCCCAGGGGGCGCTGCGGCTGTCGGCAGAGCGCCTCCAGGGTCTGCAGGAAACGGTCCAGGACGCGGGTGGCCGTGGCCCGCCGGTACAGAGAGGTGGCGAACCGCACCGCCACGGTGGGCTGTTCCCCGTCCGTGACCTCCAGCGCGAGTTCGAACGCGCCGGCCCCGGCGTCGATCTGCTCGCAGCCGAAGCGCACCCCGTCGGCCTCGGCCGGCCCGCTGCGGGCGGCCGGGGTCGTGAAGCCGATCTGCACCAGGGGCAGCCGGCCGGCGTCGGGCTCCACCCCGAGCGCGTCCAGGATCAGCTTGAACGGCAGACTCGCGTGGCGCAGCCCGTCCCGCCGGGCGTCGCGCACCCGGGCCACCACGGCGGCGAAGCTGTCCGCCTCGTCCAGTTCGACCCGCAGCGGCAGCAGGTTGCCGATGTCGCCGACGAGCCGGCTCTCGTCGTACGGGCCCGCGATGTCCTGGGGAAGCCCGACGGTGAGGTCGCCCCGGGAGGTGTGGCGGGCGATCACGACCAGGAAGGCGGCCAGCAGGACGTCCCGCCGTTCGGCGCCGCCCCCGCTCGCCAAGTCGTCGGCGGCGGCCGCCAGTCCGGCCGGCAGCGGCAGCCGGACCACGTCGCTGCTGAGGTCGATCAGCCGCGGACGGGGGTGGTCGGTGGGCAGCTCGGTGCTCTCCCAGCCCGCGAGGGCGTCGCGCCAGAACGCGGCCGCCTCGCGGGCGGCGTCCTGCTCGCACCAGGCCCGCTGCCAGGCCGCGTAGGTACCGAAGTCCACCGGGTCCTGCGCCCACGCGGGCGCCGCGCCCGCCGCCCGGGCGCGGTAGGCGTGCGCCAGATCGCCCTGGAGCACCCGTGCGGAGCGCGGGTCGAGGACGATGGAGTGGCTGGTCAGTACCAGCAGGTGGAGGTCGGGGGCGGACCGCAGCAGCCGGAAGCGGACCATCGGACCGGAGTTGAGGTCGAATCCCCGGCGCAGCTCGCCCTGCACCACCTCCTCGGCGCGCGGGCGCAGCCGCTCCGCGGGAACGTCCTCGGTCTCCAGACGGATACGGGGCACCGGCTTCAGCCGCTGGGTGCCCCGGGTGTCCTCGTCGGAGAACGTCGAGCGCAGCACGGTGTGGCGCTGCAGCAGATCGGCCAGCGCCGCGCCCAGCGCCTCCGCGTCGAGCCGGCCCTCGATCGGGAGGGCGAAGCCGAGCCCGTAGGCCAGGCTGCTGGGGGCGAACCGGTCGAACAGCCACAGCTGTTCCTGCCGGTAGGACAGGGGGGCGGACCGGGCTCCGGCGGACACATCGTCCAGCTGAGCCAGCAGCGCGTCCCGGCGCTCCCCCGGGAGCCGGCGCAGTCGGCGAAGCAGCTCGCTCTGTTGACTCATGCCACTGTCCTCCAAGTCGGCATGTACACCACGACACACACTTCAAAGACTCATCCAACAGGCAACATCGGAGTCAACGCAATACTTCAAATGCCATGTGCTGGTCCCGGCGGCGGGTCACGACGCGAGGGGACCGGAGCCGGGGGTGAGGCGGTCCGCCAGTACCCGGACCAGCGCGGACGGCGCGTCCAGGAAGGTGTAGTGGGTCCCCGGCAGGACCACCTTGTCCGTGGGCGCCCAGGCCTGCCAGCCGCCCATCAGACGGTGCGGCACCTCGACATCGTCGTCCCAGCCCAGCGCGGTGATGGGGCAGGGCACCGTACCGGCCGGCCGGAAGTACTTCCGGTTGGCCTCCAGATCGGCGTGCATCACGTCGATGAACAGGTCGACGAGTTCGCCGGCGGAGGCCGCGGCGCCCATCGCGGTCAGCAGCCCGGCGATCTCGTCCCGCAGCCCCTGGTCGTCCAACGCGAGGAAACGCCCCCAGGGACCGTCCTGCGGAGCCACCTGACTCGACGCGAAATACCGCACCGGCGCGGGCAGCCCACGCTCCGCGATCGCGATCACCGTCTCGAACGCCGGCAGGGCGCCCCCGCAGTGCCCGAACAGCGCGTAGGGACGGGAGGTCAGCAGCTCCCCGACATCGTCCAGCAGCGCGGCGGCCAGCTCCTCGTAGGTGCCGAAGTGCGGCTCGCGCATCCGGTTCTCCCGCCACGGCAGTTGCAGCGGGACCACCTCCGCCGCACCGATGGTGGCGGGCCAGGCCCGGTACATGGAGGCGCCGCACCCGGAGTACGGCATGCACAGCAGCAGCATCCGGGCGTCCGGCGACGGCTCGCGCAGGAACCAGCGCCGCTGACGGGGCTCCATCACGCCTTCACCCCCGCCACCACACCGTTCGCCCCCGGTGAGGCGAACCGGACCGTGCGCACCTCGCAGCAGCCCGCGTCACGCAGCCAGTCGGTGTACTCGGCACCGGTGTAGTTCCGTCCCCAGGTGCCCACCAGCATGTTCATGCTCATCAGCGCCGCGTCCACCGGACCGGATTTGTCGTCGTCCACCAGCAGTTCACTGATCAGGACGGTGCCGCCGGAGGGCAGCGCGTCCAGGCAGGAGGCGAGGATCTTCCGGTTCTGGCTCTCGTCCCAGTCGTGCAGGATCATCGACAGCAGGACGGCGTCGTGCCCGGAGGGCAGCGGATCGGCGAAGAAGTCGGCCGCGGCCGTGCCGATGCGTCCGGTCATGCCGGCCGCGGCGATGCGTTCGCCGGCGAGTGCGCACACGTGCGGCAGGTCGACGACGGTGCCGCTCAGGTGCGGGTGCTGCCGGCACAGTTCGATCAGGGTGGCGCCCGCGCCGCCGCCCACGTCCATGATCCGGCGGACACCGGAGAGGTCGACCGCCCCCGCCAGCTGACGGGCGGTCAGGGTGGAGAAGGTGAAGAGCCCCTCCCAGAAGGACTCCGGCCGGTTGCCCTCCTCGAACATGTTCCGGTCCGGGTCGGGCACCGGCTTGGTGGGGGCGTCGGTGCGTACCGCCTCGGTCGCGCGAAGCCACCCCGGCGCGGTGTAGCGGGCCACCATCTGCACGTAACCGCCGAAGTAGTCGGGCAGACCGGGCACCAGGTAGTGCGCCGCGACGGCGGTGTTCCGGTAGCGCCCGTCCCGCTGTTCCAGCAGCCCGAGCGCGGTGCACGCGGTCAGCAGGATCTCGGCCGGCCGCTTGCCGATGCCGAGCCGGCGGGCCGTCTCGGGAGCGTCGGCTTCGCCGGCGGCCAGGGCCTCGAAGACGCCCGTCTCGATCGCCGCGGTCAGGGTCTGGGTCTTCCACAGCCCCGTCGCCAGGTCGGTCAGCAGGGTCGGGGGCGGGGTGCCGGGACCTGTCCCGGAGCCGGAAGGGGTGGCCATGTCAGTGCTCCTCTCCGGTGCGGAACCGCACCGACACCCGGTCGAACATGATGTGCCGGCCGTTCTCGAAATGCAGCTCGCTCGGCTCCGCCAGATCGAACAGCGGCAGCCGGGCCAGCTCGTCGAGCACGGCGGCGAACTCGGCACGGGCCAGGTGCACCCCCATGCAGTGATGGATGCCGTGCCCGAAGCCGAGGTGCTGATGGGAGTTGCCGCGGTCGGGATCGAAGGTGTCGGGATCCGGGAACTTCTCCGGGTCCCGGTTGGCCGCGTCGAACAGGAGCACCACCCGGGCACCCGCCGGAATGACGGTGCCCGCGACGGTGACCTCACGGGTGGTGACCCGCGTGAACCGGTCGGTGGGACACCAGCGGCGCAGGGCTTCCTCCGCGACGGCCGGGCGCAGCCCCGGCTCGCGGCGCAGCCGCAGCTGCAGCGCGGGATCCTGGGCCAGCGTGTGCACCAGGCGGGTGATCGAGTTCATCGTGTTGTCGTGCCCGGCGACGCAGAAGCTGACGATGATCGAGTACAGCTCCTCGTCCGGCAACGGCGCACCGCCCCGCCGCATGGCCGCGAGCCGGGCGAGATAGCTGCCGTCCGGCTCGTCGCGCACCCGGTCGACCTCCTCGGCCAGCAGGGCGTGGAAGGCGGGCCAGAACTTGCTGGCGTCCCGGTCGGCCGAGATGTAGGTCCACATCGTCCGCGTCGCCTCGCGGATCCGGGCGCGGCAGCTCTCGGAGAGCCCGAAGGCCACTCCGAGCACCTCGATGGCGAACGGCTCCGCGAACTCGGCCATCAGATCCCCGTGTCCGCGCGCGGCCGGCGTGGCGAGCAGCCGCGCGACCATGCGGCGCAGCTCCGGCACCATCGCGCAGACGGCGTCGCCCGTCACCGGAGCGGCCATCCGCTCACGTATCGCGCGCTGCACCGGGGGGTCGTAGTCGATCGGTGAGAACATCGGCATCCCCTCGGCGCGCGGGAAGTGCACGCCGCGGGCCGAGCTGTAGGTGCGCCAGTCCGTCAGGGCGGCGCGCACGTCCGCGTACCGGGACAGGATCCAGATCCCGCCGTACGCCGGTGACCACGTCACCCCCCGCTCACGGATCTCACTGTTGATCCGCTCAGCGGTCTGCGGGGTGTATCCGGGGTCGTGGTGGTCGAAAGCGGTCACCAGCCGGTCGGTGGCGTCCGCGGCTTCGGTGGTCATACAGGCCTCCCTGCCGATGTCGTCGGTCGGACGAGGTGTGTCGTGCAAAGTGCCGGGCGCCGCCGACGGACGGTGCTCAGCGGCGCCGGGGCACGATGGGCGGCAGCGCGGTCGTGCCGGTGCGTCCGGCGGCGGCCCCCGGGACGCGCCCGGCCAGTTCGACGACGGTCGGGTCGGCCATCAGGTCCGGCAGTTCGATCCGGACGCCGAAGCGCTGCTCGATCCGGCTCTGCAACCGGGCCAGCAGCAGGGAGTCGCCGCCGAGTTCCATGAAGTGGTCGTCGGCTCCGACCCGGTCCACCTGCAGCAGCTCCGCGAACAGGCGGGCCATCTCGGTCTGCGCTCCGGGCGCGGGTGCCCGCCAGGCGCGCGACGGACGTCCCCGGGACCAGTCGGCCGGGGGCAGCCTGCGGCGGTCGATCTTGTGGGACGTGTTCAGCGGGAACTCGTCCAGTTGCACGTACGCCACCGGGACCATCCAGTCCGGCAGCCGTTCCACCGCGTGGTCGCGCAGCTCCAGCGGCGCGATCTCACGGGCCGCGACGAAGCAGGCGACGAGGCGGCGCTGGTCGCCGTCCCAGGTCGCCACCACGGCGACCTGGTCGACGTCCGGGTGCTGTCCCAGCGCCCACTCGACATCCCCGAGCTCCACCCGGTGGCCGCGTATCTTCACGATGTTGTCGATCCGGCCGTGGTGCTCCAGGATCCCGTCGGGCCGGAACCTGCCCGCGTCGCCCGAGCGGTAGATGCGGCTGCCCGCGGCGCCGAACGGGTTGGGCCGGAACCGGTCCGCGGTCTGTGCGGGATCGCCCAGGTACCCGAGGCTGAGGCAGTCCGAGTCGATCCACACCTCACCGATCCCGTCGGCGACCGGGGTCAGACCGTCGTCCTCCAGCAGGTGGACGGTGACCCCGGCGATCGGCCGGCCGACGGGCGGGGCACTGGCGCGGTCGGCGTCGGTGGCCGTGGCGGGAGTGCACCTGTGGGACCAGGGATGGCACGAGTTGGCTATCTGGAAGGCTTCCAGGCTGCCGTAGGAGACGGCGACCTCGAACGGCAGGTCCGCGGGCCCCCACCGGTTCAGCCGGTCACCGCCCAGGGTGAGCAGCCGCAGCGCGCACTCGCGCGGCCAGGGCAGATTCTGCAGGACCTCGCCGACCGGGGTGATCACGAAACTCTGGGTGATCCGCTCGGCGAGCAGCCAGTCCCGCAGGGCGGGCGGCGACGCGATCACCTCGTGGTCGCCGATCACGAGCTGGGCACCCTGCCAGAGCAGACCGCCGACCTCGTGCAGCGCGATCCCGGCGCCGGCCGCGCCGAGCCAGGAACCCCGGTCGGCGGCGGTGGTGGCGTTCACCGCGGCGCTGCGGGCGGCGCTGAGCGCCAGCCAGGAGTGCTGGGCCAGCACGATCTTGGCCTCACCGGAGGAACCGGAGGTGAACATCGCGTACGCGAGGTCCTCGCGCCGCGGTTGTGCACGTGGGGGGAGCCCGCCGGCGGGTGGCTCCTCGGGGAGCGGAGCGCTCGCGTCGAGGGTGACCACGGGAAGCCCGGCGGGAAGCGGGGGCAGGGGGTTGCCCGTACCACGGCCGGGAACCGCGGTCACGACGGCCGCGGGGCGCGCGGCGGCGACCGCCCGGTCGAACCGTTCGGCGGGTACGGCCGGGTCCAGCGGCATGCACACACCGCCCGTCTTCAGACAGCCGAGCATCCCGACCACCCACTCGACGGAGCGGCCCAGGTACATGGCGACCATGTCGCCGTGTCCGACTCCCAGCCCGGCCAGCTCGAAGGCCAGTCGGTCGGCACGCCGGTTCAGGTCCCGGTAGGTCAGTTCTCGTTCGCCGTGCCGGACCGCGGGGGCGTCGGGGGTGTCGCGGGCGAACCGCTCGATACGGGAGACCACGGTGGTGGCCGGCCCGGTCCCGGGTACGGCCGGAGCGTCCTGCTGGCTGATCATGGGGTCCTCTCCGAAGGGGGATGAGCCGTGCAGGGCGGTCCGGCCGTACGGGGCGGTCGTCCGGTCGCCGGACCGTCGGTCAGCCGACGACCAGTCGCATGTCCTCCGGTACGTCGTCGGTCAGCCGGGTCACCGAACCGGCCAGGATCCAGAGCACGGCACACAGTGCGAGCGCGGAGGCCAGGTAGAAGGCCGCGCTGTTGCCGGCCGTCACGGCGACGGCACTGCCCAGCAGCGGGCCGACGGCGTTGGCGCCCCAGACGAGCGGCAGGGAGACGCCGCCGACCCGGCCCATCGCCTGCGGCGGCGTGGCCTTCTGGATGAGGGTCATGACCCCGACGTTCCCCACGGGTGTGGTGAACGACGAGATGCCCTGGGAGACGATCAGCACGGCCACCGCGAAGCCGGTCCCGCCGGCCTGGGACACGGGCAGCAGCGCGAACGCCACCACCAGCATCGAGTGGGTCATCAGCAGGGTGCGGCCGATGCCCAGCCGTTCGTTGATCCGACGGGACAGGATCGCGCCGACCACGACCGGGGCGCCACCGACACCGAGGGTCAGCCCGACCTGCGCGGCACTCAGTCCCAGGTCGTCGTACCCGAACACGATGATCATGGCGAGGACCATGGAGACGGCGGTGTTGCCGAAGGTGGCCATCAGCGTCAGATACCGCAGCAGTCTGTTGCCGAAGGTCATGGTGATTCCACCCCGCAGGTCGGCCAGCGTGGCGCTCAGACCGCGCGCGGCGGTCTGCTGCTTCTCGGGCTCACGGAACCGTACGAAGCCCAGCGCGACGGCCGCCAGCAGGTAGGAGACGGCGTCGACGGTGATCGCCCGCGCGGCGCCGAGTGCGCTGACCAGCGCGCCGCCACCGCTGCGTCCGAAGATCAGGGCGACCGAACGGCTCAGCTGCGTCTTGGCGTTGCCGTCCACCAGGTCCTCGCGCGCCAGGAGTTGCGGAAGGTAGGCCTGGTAGGCGAGTTGGAAGACGACGTCGAAGACGCCCTTGACGAGCGCGGCCACGTACAGGTGGGCCAGTGTCAGGTGGCCCAGCGCCCAGGCCAGCGGCAGTGAACCGAGGACGACGAAGCGGACCGCGTTGGACAGCTGCATCAGCATCCGCCGGTTCAGGCGGTCGGTGAACACCCCCATCAGCGGGGCGAGTACGACGAACGGGACCCATTGCGCGGCGATCAGCATGCCGACCCCGAACGCGCCCTCGCCGAAGGTGATGACGGCGAGCAGCGGCAGCGCGACCACGCTGATCTCGCTGCCGAGCAGGCTGATCGACTCACCGCCCCAGACCAGAGCGAAGTCGCGGTTGCGGAACAGGACGGAGCGCGGCTTCGTGCTCGTGCCACCCGCGGGGGGAGACGTGTCGCCGGACGGTTCCGGCGGCGATGTGGGCGAGACCTCTCCCCCGGCACTTTCTGACGCTGCCGGAGTGGTCCCCGTCCCGGATGACGAGTTGGTCGAGGTCATGCCCTGTGGCTCCTCATTGCAGGAATTCGGTGCGAGACGCCGTGTCCGGTCGGGTGCTGGCAGATGAACTCCCTCAACGCACACCACAATCGACGACGGCGTCACATGCGGCCAGGCTGAACCGTACATTCAGTCTGCATCGGGCATCCAGTCCTTCCGCAGAGTCGGCACGTACGAGGAGATCACCCGGCCGGATCGGATGGGGAAGTGGCTTGAAGGCAACCCTCCGCCCCGCGCGGGCCACTGGGCAAGTGTCTGTGCGTCACGATATCGTATGTCCATGAGAGACTACGAAGACTACATGCCCCTAGCGGTCATCCAGGAGCACTTCTGGTCCTCGGACGGATCGGCGGCGGAACAGGCCCCGCTGACCGAGTGCGTGGCGCTGGCGGTGCGGGGCCCACTGGACGCGGCCGCCCTCAGCACGGCGGTCGGCGCCCTGCTGTCCCGGCACGAGATCCTGCGCAGCGCGGTACGGCTGCACGACGGGCAGCCGAGCCAAGTGGTCCTCCCCGTGCCCGAGCGGCTGCCGTTGACGATCCTCACCCTCCCCTCCCCGGACCGGGACACCGACGCCCGTCAGGTCCGGGACCGGGAACTGTCCCGGTTCGCCGCGACAGGCATCGACCCCGCCGCCGGGTGCGGGATCGCGTTCCTGCTGCTGCGCGACAGCGACCCGACGGGCGAGGACACCCTGGCCCTGGCCGTGCACCACATCTTCGCGGACGCCACCGCGGTCCGGCTCCTGCTGTCGGAGCTGGCCGCCGACTACGACGCCGCCCTCGCCGGGGCGCCCTCACCCGTACCCGAACCCGAACTCCAGTACGGCGACTTCACCCAGTGGGAACACACCTCGCTGCTCCCGGCCGTCCAGGAACCCGACACCGCGTGGTGGCGGGAGAACCTGCGTGACGCGCCCACCGCCCTGGACGTCCGACCGGACCGGCCGCGCCGCCGTGTCCGCCGAGGGACCGGGCGGCGCGTCGGCCTCGTCCTGCGAGGAGTCGAGGGACCCACCGTGCGGAACACCGCACGGACCCTGCACGCCTCGCCCTACGCCCTGTGCCTGGCGGGCTGGGCGGCCCTGATCACCCGCTCCACCGGGGACACGGACCTGATCCTCGGCGTACTCGCGGCCAACCGGACCGTTCCCCAGCTGGAGCCGCTGGTCGGGCAGTTCGCCAACACCGTCCCGCTGCGCCTGGACCTCGGCGGCGCACCGGACCTCGCCGGCACGGTGGCCCGCTGCTCGGCCGCGGTGGCCGCGGCCGTCGAGCACGGCAGGCTGCCGTTCAACCGGATCGTGCGGGCCGCGGCCGCCCCGCGCCCGACCGACCGGCCCCCGCTGATCCAGCACATGTTCATGCCGCGCGTGGACGCCGTCGGCGAACTGAGCCTGGCAGGACAGCCGGTACGGACCCTGGAGGTCGAACGCGACCGCGGCCGGTTCGACACCGTCGCCGAGATCGACGTCACCGACGACCAGGTCCGGCTGTGGCTCGAGTACGACAGCGACCTCTACACCCCGGACGGGATACAGGCTCTGGTGGACGACTACGCGGGGGTGCTGCGGCAGTGGCTGGCCCGGCCCGCGCTGCGCCTTCCGGAACTGGAACTGAGCGCACCGGAGCCGGCCGGCCTCGCCTGCGACGACCAGGAGCCGGCGCAGGGGAACCCGACGGAGGAACTCCGGGTGGACGTGCCCGGCGGCAGATCCGTCACGTTCCTGCTCGACCGCTCACGCGGCCCCGGGCACCGGCCCGTCCTGACCGGGCTGCGCGGGGCCCGGGAGGAGGACCTGGAGCTGCGGCCCGGGGGATCCGTGCACCACCCCACGGACCTGCTGCTCGCCGGGGTCCCCACCGGCCTCACGGCCCGGCGCGATCCACGGGGCCGGCTGGAGATCGTGGTGGAGACACCCGCCCCGCAGACGGACGCCCGTCCCGGCACGGGAACGGGCACGGGCCCGGACCGGCTCCTCGCCCTCGTCACGGAGATCTGGGCGCAGGCACTCGAGGTGCCCGGACTCGGCCCGGACGACGACTTCTTCACCTGCGGCGGGCACTCACTGCTGGCCACCGCGCTGGTGAGCGATATGCAGGAGACACTCGGCGTCAAGGTACGGGTCCGCGCGCTGTTCGAGAATCCGACCCCGGCAGAGCTGACCGCCCACCTGCGGGAGAGCGAACCCGAACTGGACGGCATGCTCGAACTCCTCGCCGCGCTGCCGGAGACCACGCCGGCGAAGAGCACCGACGCGCCCGAGCAGCACGACACCCACCTCGCCGGCGCGCGGACGGCGGGAGAGACCGCGCGGACGGCGGGAGAAACCGCGCAGAGCGTGGACATACCGCTGCTGTCCGGCCAGCGACAGCTGTGGCTCGCCCAGCAGGCCGACCCGGACGCCCTCACCCACACCATCCCGCTGATCCTGGACCTGACCGGGCCGCTGCACCCCGAGGCGTTCGCCGCGGCGCTGAACGACGTGGTCGCGCACCAGCCGGGCCTGCGCGCCACGTTCGTCGAGGTCGACGGCCTGCCGGTGCAGCGGATCAGGCCCCACACCCCGATCGACGTCCCCGTGATCGACCTGACCGGCCACGACGACGCCGCCCGGGAAACCGAACTGCGGCGCCTGGAACAGGAGATCGCCTACACCGGATTCGACCTCACCCGCGGCCCGCTGCTGCGGGCCCGGATCATCCGGCTGGGGCCGGACCGCGGCCAGGTCCAGCTCCTGTTCCACCACCTCGTCACCGACGAGGTGTCCCAGACCCTGCTGATGCAGGAGCTGAGCACCGCCTACCGGGCCCGGACCGCCGGACGCGCTCCGGTCCTGCCGCCGCACGAGACCGACCTCGCCACCCTGGCCAAGGACGAGCGGGACTCCCTCGCCGGCGCGGAGGGCGAACGCCTGCGCCGGTTCTGGGTCCGTGAGCTGACCGGAGCGGCCCCGCTGCGCCTGCCCACCGACCGCCCGCGCGGTGACCGGACCGGCTTCCGCGGCGAGTTCCTCGAACGGCCGGCCTCCGCCGACGCGGCCACGACGGTGCGCGAGCTGGCCGGCGTCTGCCGCACGACCCCGTTCACCGTGTTCTGCGCCGCCGTCGCGATCGTCCTGAGACGGCTGAGCGGCCAGAGCGACATCGTCATCGGAATCCCCACCGCGAACCGCACCCAGCGAGGAGCCGACCGGCTGATCGGCTGCTTCCTCAACGTCGTCCCGGTCCGGCTCGACCTGTCGGGCAACCCCCGGTTCGACGAACTGGTCCAGCGGGTGAGCGAGGCCGTCCTGCGCTCCTACGAACACCAGCAGCTGCCCTTCGCCGAGATCGTCCAGGCGGTCCAGCCCCGGCGAGAGCCCGGTACCCACCCCGTCTACCAGGTCACCTGCGAACTGCAGCTGGAGTCCTGGATGCCCGCCCGGTTGGCGGACCTGGACTGCGACTACCGCTTCGTCTCCCACGGCACGGCCCGCTACGACATGGCCTTCCACGGGCTGCTGCGCCCCTGCGGACTGTCGGCGATGGTGGAGCTCAACACCGATCTGTGGGACCGGGCGACCGGATACCGGCGGATCGACCAGGTGCTGGAGCTGCTCGCCGTGGCGGCGCGCGGCCCGCGGACCCCGATCGACGACCTGGCCGTGACGGAGCGGGAGCCGCGGGCTCTCAGCCGGTGACGGCCGCGCCGAACGCGGGACCCGCCATGCCCGCGGCGAGCGTGGTCCCGTCGGCCGGGTCGATCAGCAGGAAGGAACCGGTGCGCCGCGAGTCGGCGTAGGCGTCCACGGCGAGCGGCTCGGCGGTACGGATCCGGACCCGGCCGATGTCGTTGGCGACCAGCCGCCCGGGCTCCGGGTGCGCGGTGATCCCGTCCAGGACCAGCCGGGACGGGATCTCCGCGACGACGGCCCTGACGGTACGGGTGGTGTGTTTGAGCAGCACCCGTTGCCCGACCGCGAGCGGCGCGTCCGCGACGTGGCAGACCGTCGCCTCGACGTCCCGGCGGGCGGCCGGGCCGTACCCCGACGGCACCAGGAGGTCACCGCGCGCGACGTCGATGTCGTCCTCCAGCAGGAGCGTCACCGACTGCGGCGCCCGCGCCTCGCCGACCGGTTCGCCCAGCACGTCGATACCGCTGATGCGCGAGGTGGCGCCGGACGGCAGGACCGTGACCTCCTCGCCGACGCGGAACGAACCCGCGGCGATCTGGCCGGCGTAGCCGCGGTAGTCCGGGTGCTCGGCGGTCTGCGGCCTGATCACGTACTGGACGGGGAGGCGGGCGTGGCAGCCGGCGAGGTCGTGGCTGACCGGGACCGTCTCCAGGTGCTCCAGGACGGTGGGACCGCCGTACCAGTCCATGTTCGCCGACGGCTCCACGACGTTGTCGCCGACGAGCGCGGAGACGGGGATCGCGGTGACCTCCGGGACGCCCAGCCGCGTCGCGTACGCGGTGAACTCCTCGGCGATCCGGGCGAACACCCGCGCCTCGTAGCCCGCCAGGTCCATCTTGTTGACGGCGAGGACGAGGTGCGGCACGCGCAGCAGGGCGGCGATGGCGGCGTGCCTGCGGGTCTGCTCGACGACGCCGTTGCGGGCGTCGACCAGGATCACCGTCAGCTCGGCGGTGGAGGCGCCGGTGACCATGTTCCGCGTGTACTGCACATGGCCGGGCGTGTCGGCCAGGATGAACCGGCGGCGCGCGGTGGCGAAGTAGCGGTAGGCGACGTCGATGGTGATGCCCTGCTCGCGCTCGGCGCGCAGGCCGTCGGTGAGCAGCGCCAGGTCGGGGCCGTCCTGGCCGCGGCGGTGGGAGGCGCGCTCGACGGCCTCCCACTGGTCGGCGAGGACCGACTTCGAGTCGTACAGAAGACGGCCGACGAGGGTGGACTTGCCGTCGTCGACCGACCCGGCCGTCGCGAGACGCAGCAGGGCGGTGGCCGACGGACCGGCCGGCCGGCCGGTGGATCCACTCATCAGAAGTACCCCTCACGCTTGCGGTCCTCCATCGCGGCCTCGGACAGCCGGTCGTCGGCCCGGGTGGCGCCCCGCTCGGTGAGCCGGGACGTGGCGATCTCGGCGACCACCTGGTCCAGCGTCACCGCGTCGGAGTCGACGGCGCCGGTGCAGGACATGTCGCCGACCGTGCGGTAGCGGATCAGCCGCGTCTCGACGCGCTCGCCGTCCTTGGGGCCGCCCCACTCGCCGGCGGTCAGCCACATGCCGTTGCGGTGGAACACCGGGCGCTCGTGGGCGTAGTAGATCTCGGGGAGTTCGATGTTCTCGCGGGCGATGTACTGCCACACGTCCAGCTCGGTCCAGTTGGACAGCGGGAAGACGCGGACGTGCTCGCCGGGCGCGTGCCGGCCGTTGTACAGGTTCCACAGTTCCGGGCGCTGGCGGCGCGGGTCCCACTGGGAGAACTCGTCGCGGAGGCTGAACACCCGCTCCTTGGCGCGGGCCTTCTCCTCGTCGCGGCGCCCGCCGCCGAGGACCGCGTCGAACCGCTCGCTCTGGATCTTCTCGGTGAGCGGCAGCGTCTGCAGCGGGTTGCGGGTGCCGTCCGGGCGCTCCCTGAGCACCCCGCGGTCGATGTAGTCCTGCACGGACACGACGTGCAGCCGCAGCCCGTGGCGGGCCACCGCGCGGTCGCGGTAGGCGAGGACCTCGGGGAAGTTGTGCCCGGTGTCGACGTGCAGCAGCGCGAAGGGGATGGGCGCGGGCGCGAACGCCTTCAGCGCCAGGTGCAGCATGACGATCGAGTCCTTGCCCCCGGAGAAGAGGATCACCGGCTTCTCGAACTCGCCCGCCACCTCCCGGAAGATGTGCACCGCCTCGGACTCCAGCGCGTCCAGATGGCTGATCCCGTGGCGCGAGAGCGGTGTCGTCGCCGTCATGCCACGAACCGCTTCCGCACGAGCAGATCCATGAGCAGGGAGGCCGACGCGTCGGGCGACTGCCGGTCCGCCGGGATGACGAGATCGGGCTTCTCGGGCGCCTGGTAGGGGTCGTCGACCCCGGTGAGGCCGGTGAGTTCGCCGGCCCGCTGCCGGGCGTACAGGCCCTTGACGTCCCGTTGCGCGCAGACCTCCACGGGCGTGGCCACATGGACTTCGAGGAAGGCGGTTCCGCTCGCGGTGTGCCGCTGCCGGACGGCGTCGCGGCTGTCGGTGTACGGCGCGACCACCGGCACGAGGACGATCACGCCGTTGCGGGCGAGGACCTCGGCCATCAGACCGATGCGCTGCAGATTCTCGTGCCGGTCCGCCCGGCCGAATCCGAGCCCTGCCGACAGGGTCTTCCGCATGACGTCACCGTCCAGGACCTCCACGCGGTGTCCCGCGTCGCGTAGTCGCCCGGCGAGCAGGGACGCGACCGTCGTCTTGCCCGCACTCGGCAGACCCGTCAGCAGGACGGTCACGCCGCAGTCACATGATTCAGGCCCGATCACCATGGTCGATCCGAACCGCCTTCCAGATGCAGTGGGAACTTACGACAAAAGCTGAAATACTCGATACATGACGACAACTGACAAGCTGCACAGCAGCCTTGGGCCCTACGTCGAGCACCTGGGCCTGCGGTTCGAGCGGATCGACCCGGACCAGGCGGTGGCGTACTGGTCGGTGCGCGCCGACCTGCTGCAGCCTCACGGGATACTGCACGGCGGGGTGCACTGCGCTGTGGTCGAGTCCGTGGCCAGCGCGGCCGCGGACCGCTGGCTGGGCGACCGGGGGACCGTGGTCGGGGTCAGCAACAGCACGGACTTCTTCGCTCCCGCGACCGTGGCCGACGGCCGTCTCACCTCGACGGCCCTGCCGGTCCACCGCGGCGCCACCCAACAGGTCTGGTCGGTGGAGACGGTGGACGCGGCGGGCCGGCTCGTCGCCCGTGGACAGGTCCGGCTGCAGAACCTGCGCTGACTGCGGCATCACGTACGGACCGGAAGGGAGACGGCCTCGACGCCGCCGGCACAAGTGGGCGGCGCACGGGGCGCCCCGCCGCGTCGCCGGACGGTCCTCACAGCTTGGCTGCGAGGACCGTCCGGCGCCCTGCGGTCGCACGCACCGGACGCCGCCCGCTGACCGGAACCCGGTTCCTTTCGCAGCTCTCAGCCCTGCCAGCTGTGCGGCGCCCGGAACCGCGGAACGCGGAGCGGGCGCCGCCGGCCGGCGGGGGAGTGGCCCCGGGAGGGGACCCCCCCGGCCTGCTGCCGGGCCGCCGCGCAGACCAGCAACAGGGCCGCGAGAGCGGCGAGTTCCTCGGGCTCCGCGTGTCCCCTCTCGACCCGGAGCAACCAGACGGGACCGCTTCGCCGGGACAGGGCTCAGCCCTGTTCCGGAGCGGCGGTGAGCACGCCTTCGCCCCGGGCCGCGCGGGGGCGGCTCCACCGCTTCATGACGGGCCGCTCCACCAGCGTGTACAGCAGCCACGCCAGCACCAGGCTGCTGACGATGGTCAGACCGGCCAGACCGAGGATCCCCGGCCATGTCGAGGGCTCCGGCCGAGCCCCCCAGGCGGGGGAGCTGCGGCCGATCCAGCCGTAGGCCACCACCAGCCAGTGCACCAGGTAGAGGGCGAAGGAGATCTCGCCCAGGAACACCAGGGGCCTGCTGCCGAGCCAGGTCCGGCCGCTGCGCGCCTCGATGTCGGCGCCGGCGACGGCCGCGACCAGGAAGGCGAGCGGCAGCGACGTGAGCGCCACGAACCCGAGCTCGTCGGGCATGCTCCCCTCGGCGACGAGCGGAATCAGGGGGAACACGAGGGCCACGGCGAACGGCAGCCGGATCCAGCGCCGGTTGACGACGATCAGCGCCGTCACGATGCCCAGCACGAACTCCAGCATCCGCACCGGCGGGAAGAACGTCATGAACCACATGGAGAGCCAGTTCTGGCCGGTGCCCGGGTGGACGCCCCCGGACGTCGGCATCCAGGAAGCCACCAGCGGCACCGCCCAGATCGCGGCGTAGACCACCGCGAACGCCACCCACAGGCGGGCGGGCGGGATCTTCCGCAGCAGCTTCAGGAGCCACGGGAACGCGAGGTAGAAGAGCACCTCGCAGGCGAGCGACCAGGTCGGAGTGTTCGACCACAGGTTGTACTGGAGCTTCATGTCCGGGATCCAGGAATGCACCAGGAGCAGCGTCGTGCTCGCGTCACGTCCCGACAGGGCGTGACCCGCGCCCGCCGCGAGCACAAGGGCGGCGATCATCGTGACCAGATGGTTCGGATAGATCTTGAAGAAGCGGCGCCTCCAGAACCGCCCCACGGAGTCCTCGTCCCGGGCGACCCAGGTCAGCACGAACCCGCTCAGGATGAAGAAGAACGACACCCCGAAGGCACCGCACTCGTACAGGACCCTGATCGCGAACGTCTGGTCCGGAGCCACCCGCGGCAGCAGGTTGGTCCCGACGTGCGAGATCACCACCAGGAACGCGGCGAAGAACCGCAGCCCGGTGAGGGAGGGAAGCCTGTGGACCCGGTGTCCGGGCGTGGCGACGGACAGCTGTGGTGCCGGCGCCGGTCTCTGGATGGTCATGGGGCCTCCCTGCGGGACGGGTCGAGTTCGAGGGCCAGCTCGCGCACCACGGTGGAGCGGTAGAAGTTCCGCACGGGGATGCGCAGGCCCCGTTCCCGCTCGATCAGGTCGATCACTTCCATGGCGGCCAGCGAGGTTCCGCCGAGCACGAAGAAGTCGTCGTCGGGGGCCGCGTCCTGTTCCAGACGAAGGACGCGCCGGAACACGCTCTGCACGTAACGGATGCGGTCCTCGTCGTGGACCAGCCCTGGGCTCGCCATCGTCATCCCCTCATGGTTGGGCCGGCGGCAGTGTGCTGCGCCGGTGATTCGGCTCGTGCTGCGCGCAGGTGACGGGCCGCGTCCGCCACCGCGCCGGTGCTCACGCCGAGCTGCTCCAGCGCGGCCCGCTGGCCGGCGACGCGCACGCCGGGACGGCCTCGTACGGCCACCCGGCGTACCGGGAGGGCCAGTTCGGCGGCGACCACCTCGGTGACCGCGTCGCCCAGTCCGCCCTGGGGCCGGTGCTCCTCCACCGTCACCACTCCGGCGCGGCCCCGGCATGCGGCCAGCAGGCCCTCGTGGTCCAGCGGGTGCAGGGTGTGCAGGTCCAGGACCTGTGCCTCGGTGCCGTCGGCGGCCAGTTCCGCGGCGGCCTCCAGCGCGAGGAGCAGGGGCAGCGGCCCCGCCGCCACCAGCGTGACGTCGCCGCCCTCGCGCAGGACCCGGGCGCGGCCCAGCCGGAAGGCGGGAGCCGGCCCCGGTGGCACGGGGGTGGCCGAGCGGCCCAGCCGCAGGTACCCGGGCCCGGGCACCTCGTGCAACTGGCGGGTGGCGGCGCCGATCTGGCGTGCGTCACCGGGTACGACGACGGTCAGGTCGGACAGGGCGCGGGTCACCGCGAGGTCCTCCAGCGCGAAGTGGCTGGTGCCGAAGTGGGCGGCGGAGAGACCGCCGTGGGTGGCCACCACCCGTACCGGCAGCCGGTTTCCCACGACGTCCAGCTTGAGGAACTCGCCCGCGCGCATCGTGGCGAAGGCGGCCATCGTGTGCACGTAGGGAAGGAATCCGCGGCGGGCCAGTCCGGCGGCCACCGTCATCAGGTTCGCCTCCGCGATCCCGACATTGACGTACCGGTCCGGGAAGCGCTCGCCGAAGGTGTTCTCCAGGCCGCCGGTGTCGGAGTCGAGGCAGACCACGCGGCTGTCGGCAGCGGCCAGTTCCAGCAACGCCTCGCGGTAGGCGGCCCGGGGGTCCGGGCCGAGGACCGGCTGCGGGGCCTGCTCGGCGGGGTGCGCCGTCGTCACGCCGTACCTCCCTGCGCGGGGTGGCCGAGCGCGGCCAGGGCCCGGCGGACCAGGGCCGGTTTGAGCTTGGCGTAGTGACCGGCCACGCGGGCCTCGAGGAACGGCACCCCGCGGCCCTTCACGGTGCGCGCGAGCACCGCGACCGGACCGCCCGGGGACGGCTGCAGGGCCTCGTGCAGCGCGGCCAGGTCGTGTCCGTCGACGGTGCGGGTCTCCCAGCCGAATGCCGCGAACTTGGCGTCCAGCGGTTCGAGTCCGACGCAGTCCTCGGTACCGCCCGTGATCTGCAGCCCGTTGCGGTCCACCACCGCGACCAGCCCGGGCGGCCTGCGGTGACCGGCGAGCAGGGCGGCCTCCCAGACGCTGCCCTCCTGCAGTTCCCCGTCGCCGAGCAGGGTGTACACGCGTCCGTCGCCGCCGTGCAGCTGCTCGGCGATGGCCAGTCCCACCGACAGGCCGAGTCCGTGTCCCAGGGAACCGGTGGCGAACTCGACCCCGGGCAGGTCGTGCGAGGGGTGACCGAACAGCCGGCTGCCCGGCGCGGTGTAGCTGTCGAGCTCGTCCGCCGGGAGCCTGCCGAGCTGGACCAGCGTGCTGTACAGCGCGGGGGCGGCGTGCCCCTTGCTGAGCACGAACGAGTCGCCCGGGCGAAGGAGTTGGGTGTGCAGGACGGCCAGTACGTCCGCGCACGAGAGGCTGCCGCCGACGTGCGCGCCCTCGGGCCCGCCCGCCATGCGGATCACGTCCTGGCGGATCCGCCGGGCCATGTCCGCCGGGGCGATCGGCTGCGGTGGCGGCGCGGGGGCGGGTGGCTGCGGTGGGCCGGTGAGGGGTACGGCCATCGTGCGGATTCCCTTCGGACGGGCGTGGGTCCGGGGCGTGGACCAGGACGTGGGGCGGAGGAACCGGCGGGGGAGCGGCGGGTGGCTCACCCCTGGCGCAGCGCCTCACGCCAGCCGGGAGCGGCGCGGGAGGCGGCCATCCGGCGGACGAGGTCGAGGTGCTCCCAGACCTTCTCGAACGCGTCGGCGTACGACTGCAGCAGGGGTCCGGCGGCCGGGTCGAGGTGCCGGCGCTGCAGGCACAGCGATCCGTCGACGACGGCGACGGTCACCGGAAGGAGGGCGTCCACCCGGTCGGCGGCGTCCGCCGCGGAGACCCCGGGGGGACGGAAGGCGGGCTGCGCCGCGAGCGGAGCGACCTGGTACCGGGACACGGGCACACCCTCCGCCCGCAGGATCCGGTGCAGGGCGGCGCGCAGGGCGCAGCGGTGCGCGGGCCCGAGGCCGAACGCCTCCGGGTCCGGCATCAGCCGCAGGATGTGCCAGGCGTGGGTGCGTCCGGCCGGGACCTGTGGCACCCGCAGTCCGGGCAGCTGGGCCAGCCGGTCCAGGAATCGGCGGATCCCCGGCTCGCGGCGGCGGGCGTAGTCGTCGAAACGGGCCAGCTGGGAGCGGGTGAACGCGGCTGCCATCGGTGTGATCCGGGCGTTGAGCGCGGCCCGGTGGGCGATGTAGCTGCGGGCCCCGGTGGGCTCCAGTTCGCCGAAGTTGCGCAGCCGTACCAGCTGTTCGTGCAGGCTGTCGTCGTCGGTGGTGATCAGGCCTCCCTCACCGCAGCTCGGCAGGTTCTTGTGGGGATGCAGGCTGAAGCAGCCGGCCTTGCCGAGGGCGCCGGCCCGGCGCCCGTCGAGCTGTGCGCCGTGTGCCTGGGCCGCGTCCTCCACGACGGGGATGCCCCGCCGTCCCGCCAGTTCGTCCAGCGCCCGCATGTCGGCGGGCAGTCCGTGCAGATGCACCGGCAGGAGCGCGGCGGTCCGCGGTCCGCAGACCGCCGCGGCGGACCGCGGGTCGAGTGTGTACGTGTCGGGTTCCACATCGGCGAACACGGGTGTGGCGCCTGCCGCGCACACGGCGTGGGCCGTCGCGTTCATGGTCAGTGCCGGGACGATCACCTCGTCGCCCGGCCCGATCCCGCAGCCGCGCAGGGCCAGATGCAGTGCGGCGGTGCCGGAGGCGACGGCGACGCAGTGCCGGGTCCCGGTGGCCTGCGCCCAGGCCCGTTCCAGGCCGCCGACCTCGCGTTCTCCGGGGGAGGCGGCGTTCAGCGGGCCCTCGCGCAGCACCCGCAGCACGGCCCGTTCGTCGGCAGCGGTGACGAGGGGCCAGGTGCCGCCCGCGCTGTCCCTCGGTACGGCCCGGTCTCCGCCGAGCAGGGCCAGGCGGGACGTGGCGTGGGCGAGCTCGGGCATGGACGGGCACCTCCGGTCGTACGGCTGCGAGTTCCCCACCGTGCAGAGTCTGCGTACTCGGCGCCCCATTCTTGCCGCATCCTGGAGAGACTGTCGACAGTCTGAATCAACTGATCTTTGGGGGTGTGCCCTTGTGGAGTCTGTGTTAGCTTCTGCAGTGTTCTTGGAGACGCTCATCACACAATCTACAGGAGGCAACACATGACTACGGCGCTGAGCGTGCCGTGTCCCGAGTGCGCCGGGACGCTGGAGGTACGCCCTGATGTGCTCGCCGCCGAGATCGTGGTCTGCGGACAGTGTTCGAGCGAGCTCGAGGTCGTGGCGACCGGGCCCGTGGTGCTGGCCCTCGCTCCCGAGGTCGAAGAGGACTGGGGCGAGTAGCCGTGAAGGTGAGCGTCGTCGGCGCGGCCGGATACACCGGAGGTGAACTGCTGCGGCTGGTGCATGCCCACCCCAAGCTGGAACTGGGACAGGCCCTCTCGCGGCGGCATGCGGGCCGGCCGGTGGCGGAGGTGCACCCCAACCTGCATCATCTCGCCCTGACCTTCCGCTCCCCCGAGGAGCTGGAGCCGGTGGACGCGGCGTTCCTGGCCCTGCCCTCCGGCGCCTCCGCCGAGGTGGAGACGGCGGTGGCGGGCCGGGCCGCCACCATCGTGGACCTGAGCCCCGATTTCCGGGGCGGCCGGCCCTCGGCGGACGGCACCCCCTACCGGACCGGCCTGCCCGAGCTGTTCGCCGAGGAACTCGTCGGCGCCACCCGGATCAGCGTGCCCGGCTGCATGGCCACCGCGGCCGTCCTGGCCCTGGCTCCGGTCCAGCGCGGCGGTCTGGTGGCCGGTGACGTGGTGGTGGACGCCCGGGCCGGGTCATCGGGCTCCGGGGCGGAGCCGAGCCCCGCCTCGCACCACGCGGAGCGCGGCAACGCCTTCCGGGTCTACAGGCCCGCGGGCCACCGGCACGAGAAGGAGATCGCCGCACTGGCCGGGGTGCGGGCCCGTATGACGGTGACCGCCGTCCCCACGGTGCGCGGCGCGCAGGTGCTCTGCCATGTCACACCCCCGCGGCCGGTCACCCGCCGCGAGGTGCTGCAAGTGCTGCAACGCGCCTACCGCGACCACCCGTTCGTCCGGATCGTGGCCCGCGGGCGCGGGGTGCACCGGATGCCCGATCCGCAGTTCCTCGGCGGCACCAATTTCGTCGACATCGGTTGTGCCGTGGACGAGGACGGCGGCCGCATCGTCCTGGTCGCCGCGCTGGACAACCTCGTGAAGGGGGCCGCGGGGGGCGGGGTGCAGAGCCTGAACGTGGCGGCCGGGATGCCCCAGGACGCCGGACTGGAATTCCCCGGACTGCACCCCGCCTGACGCCGGCCCGTGAACACGGGCCGTCCGAACGGCGCGAGGGGAACAGCGGCACGAGACGAGGGGAGGTGAGCGGGGAACGTGACGCAGGATCTGAGGGAGCACGAACCGAACCCGCTGATCGGCGAGTTCGCCGGCGCCGGGCCGATCGTGGTCAAGATCGGCGGCGGGAGCGACCCGGAGCCCGTACTGGACGAGGTGGCCGAGCTGGCGCTCGCCGGCCGGCCGACGGTGCTCGTCCACGGCGGCGGAGCGGTCGCCGACCGGCTGTCGGAACAACTCGGCGTGGAGCGCGGGATGATCAGGTCCCCGGACGGCACGCACAGCCGCCGCACGGACGAGGCCATGCTCGACGTCATCACCCTCGCCCTGCTCGGCCGGGTGAAACCGCGTCTGATCAGCGGCTTACGGGCACGCGGCGCACGGTCGGTGGGCCTGAGCGGCGCGGACGGCGCCCTGCTGACCGCCACCCGCAGACCGGCCCTGCGCTCCGTGCAGGACGGCCGGACCGTACTGATCCGGGACGACCGGTCCGGCCGCATCGAGCACGTCGACCCCGTGCCGGTCCGCGCGGTGCTGGACCGGGGGCACGTCCCCGTGGTCTCCCCGCCGGCCAGCGACGCCGCCGGCAACCTGCTCAACGTGGACGCCGACGAGGCCGCGGCCCGGCTGGCGACCGCCCTGGACGCGTCGGCCCTGGTCCTGCTCACCGATGTGGGCGGCGTCCTGGCCGACCTCGGCGACCCCGCCACCCGGATCGCGCGCGTGGGCCCGCACCACCTGGAAGGCGACCTCGTCCGAGGACGGATGCGGCACAAGGTGCGCGCCGGACTGAGGGCCAGCAGGACCGTGCGCCAGGTGGCCATCGGCGCGGCACATCTGCACCGGCCGATCCTCCAGGCCCTGTCCGGTACCGGCAGCAGGCTGTGCGACGAAGGGGAGGGACACGGAGATGGCTGACCATCAGCGCACCGCCGACCGTACCCGCCCCGCGGCGGGCGACGAGGACTACCCGGCCTGGCTCCTGCGGGCCGCGCTCGGCATCCCCTCGGTCTCCGGCCGGGAACTGCCCGTCGCCCGCTTCCTCGCCGACCGGATGGCCGAGCTGGGCCTCGACTCGTACGTCGACGAGGTCGGCAACGTGCACGGCCTGACCGGCCCGCGCACCGGTCCCACCGTCATGCTGCTCGGACACATCGACACCGTCCCCGGACAGATACCGGTGGTCCAGGTCGGCGATCTGCTCTACGGCCGCGGCGCGGTCGACGCCAAGGGCTCCATGGTCACCATGATCTGTGCCGCGGCCCGCACCGAGGGAGTGCGCGTGCACGTGATCGGCGCGGTCGGCGAGGAGGTCGCCGGATCCCGCGGCGCCCACCACGTGCTGGCCACGGTGCCGCCCCCGGCGGCGCTGGTGATCGGTGAACCGAGCGGCTGGGACGGCGTCTGCCTGGGCTACAAGGGACGTATCGGCATCGGCTACGAGATCAGCCGGCCTCCCCTGCACACCAGCAGCCCGGAGCCGACCGCCGTGGAGCGCGCCGCCCGCTTCGCCCACGACATCCAGGAGTACCTGCGGGGACTCACGCCCGGACAGGACGACCCGATCGCCTTCGGCGTCGCCGCCGCCACGCTCGTGCGCCTGCACGGAGATCTGGCCGAGGCCGAGGCCTTCCTGAGCTGCCGGGTGCCGCCGGGGTTCGACTTCGCCGCGCTGGAACGCTTCGCCCGCAGCAGACCGCACAGCCGGATCCTGGTGGACGAACGGGTCCCCGGCGTGACCCGGCCGCGCACCGACCCCGTGGTGAGCCAGCTGCGCGCCGCGATAGCCGCCCAGGGGGCCCGGCCGACGCTCAAACGCAAGGCCGGCACCTCGGACATGAACACCCTCGCCCCCTGGGGCGTCCCCATGGCCGCCTACGGGCCGGGCGACGCCCACCTGGACCACACCACCGACGAACACATCCCGCTCGGCGACCTGTACCGCGCGATCGACGTCCTGGCCCTCGCGCTGCCCCGGCTCGCGAGCCGCCTCGCGGCGCCGCCGCGGACCACCGGCGCGCCCGAGCTGCTGGAGGCATGATGATGCTCGACGGCGACGTCGCCATGATCACCGGTGCCGCTCGCGCGCTGGGCCGGTCGCACGCGCTGGCCTTCGCCCGCGAAGGCGCGGACCTGATCCTCCTCGACCGCTGCGCCCCCGACGACGGTCCCTACCCGATGGCGGGCCGGCGCGACCTGGAGGAGACCGCGGAAGCCTGCCGCAGGCTCGGCAGCCGCGTCCTGACCGGAGTCGCCGACGTACGCCACCAGGCGGAGGTGGACAAGGTGGTGGACGCCGGGCTCGACGCGTTCGGCCGGATCGACGTCCTGCTCAACAACGCGGGCGTCCTCGGTCCCGGCGGCGTGCGGGTGCACGAACTCACCGAAGAACAGTGGCAGCTGGCCTTGGACGTCAACCTGAGCGGTACGTGGCGCACCTGCCGCGCGGTGCTGCCGCACATGGTCGAGCGGGGCGGCGGACGGATCGTCAACACCGCCTCCACCGGCGGGCGCGTCGCCTTCGAGCGGTACGCCAACTACGTCGCCTCCAAGCACGGCGTGATCGGACTGACCAAGTCCATCGCGCTGGAGTACGGACGCCACGGCATACGCGCCAACGCGGTCTGTCCCACCACCGTGGCCGACGACGCGGCCCTCGGCACCCGCAGCACCCGCGCGGTGGCCGCGTCGATGGGCGCCGAACTGCCCGACTACGAGCGCACGTCCGCGGCGCTGCATCCGATCGGCCGGCTGGTCACCGCCGCGGAGGTGTCGGCCGCCTGCCTCTGGCTGGCCGGTGACCGGTCCGGCGGTGTCACCGGCACCGAACTCCTGGTGGACGGCGGCTTCACCGCCCACTGAGCCGCCCGCACCACGTCCACGCGAACGACCGGCCGCACCGCGGACCGCCGACCCGACAAGGAGTCCTCCGCCATGGATCTGCCCACCGAGCAGCCACGCTCCCTGCCGGACACGCCGGTGGCCGCCGCGGTGCCGCCCGATCTCGCCGCACTGCGCTCGCGGCTGGCCGGACTCAGCCCGGACAAGCGCCGGCTGGTGGAGCGACTGCTGGCCCGTCAGGGCGCCGGCCTCGGCATCACGCGCCGCGCCGGCGGTGCGCCGGAGGCCCCCTGCTCCTTCGAGCAGGAGCGGCTGTGGTTCATGTACGAGCTGCTGACCCGGCGCGAGATCTTCCACGTCCCGGTCGCCCTGCGCCTGCGAGGCGAACTGGACCCCGACGCGCTGGAGCGGGCACTGCAGCAGCTCGGCCGGCGGCACGAGGCACTGCGCACCGTGTTCCGGCAGCGCGACGGCCGCCCCTACCAGGTCGTACGGGAACGGCTCGGACTCCCGCTGGAGCGGGTCGACTGCCGCACCGCACCGGATCCCGCCCTCGCCGCCCGGCAGCAGGCCTCCGCACTGGTCGCCGAGGACTTCGACCTCGAAGAAGGACCCCTGGTGCGCTGCACGCTGTACCGGACCGGGGAACACGAACACCTGCTGGCCGTGGTGCAGCACCACATCGTCTCCGACAACTGGTCGCTGGGCATCCTGCTCGACGACCTCGGCAGGCTGTACGCCCGCGAACTCGGGGCACCGGCAAAACTGCCCCCGCTCGACCTGCACTACCCCGACTTCGCCGCCTGGCAGCGGGCCACGGTCGACAGCACCACGATGCGGCGCACCCTCGACCACTGGCGCGACCGCCTGGACGGCGCCCCGGACAGTCTCGACCTGCCCACCGACCGCTCCCGGCCCGCGGTCCGCGGCAGCCAGGGACGGTTCCACCACGTACGGTTCGACGCCGAACTGGTCGCCGGGCTGCGCGAAGCGGCCCGGCGGCACGACACCACCCTCCTGGGCGCGTTCCTCGCCGGGTACATCGCCCTGCTCTCCCGTCTGGTGCGGTCGGACTCGCTGGTGGTCGGTGTACCGGTGGCCGGGCGGCCGCGGGCGGAGATGCAGCGGATGATCGGGTACTTCCTGAACTGGCTGCCGATCCATGTCCAGGTCGGTGACCGGCCGGACCTGAACACCCTGATACGCCGCACCGGCACCGCCCTGAGCGAGGCGATGACCCATCAGGAGGTGCCCTTCGACATGCTGGTGCGCGAGCTCCAGCCCTCGCGGCGCCCCGGGGAGACACCGGTCTTCCAGACCTCCTTCTCGCTGCGGGACGGCGCCCCCACCCCGCCGGCCATGCCGGGCGTCGACGTCACCTTCGCCGAACTCGACGGCGGAGCCACCCACTACGACCTGATGGCCGAACTGTGGTGCGAGGGCGACGAGGTCGTGGGGTACCTGCCCTACGACGACGAACTGCTGGACGCGCAGACGGTGGCCCGCTGGGCCGGCTGGCTGGAGACGCTGCTGCGCGCCGGGCTGGCCGCACCGGACACCCCGGTGGCGGACCTGGAGATGCTCGCGCCCGGCGAGTCCGTGGTGATCCCGGCGCGCACGCCGGTCACTGCGGAGGGCGACGCCGCCTCGCCGGCACCGACCCTGCACGGTGCGTTCGCCGCGCAGGCGGCCCGGCGGCCCGACGCCCCCGCCGTCTCCGACGAGCGGGACCGGCTCACCTACGCGGAACTGTCCGCACGGGCCGACCGGATCGCCACCGCCCTGCAAGAGCGGGGAGAGGGACCCGGCAGCATCGTCGGCCTCGTCCTCGACCGCACCGTGGACCTGCCCGCCGCCGTTCTCGGCGTGCTTCGCGCAGGCGCCGCCTACCTGCCCGTCGACCCGGAGAACCCCGCCGGACGCACCGCCGACCAGTTCACCGAGTGCCGGGTCCGGACCGTGCTGACCACCCCGGCCACCGCGTCGGCACCCGCGCTGGAGGCCCTGGACGGCGGGCCGCACGTCATCGTGGTGGACTGGCAGGACCCCGTGTGGCGGGAGCAGGCCCCCGGCCCGGCTCCCGTGGAGGTACCCGCGGACGCGCCCGCCTACGTCATCTACACCTCGGGATCCACCGGCCGCCCCAAGGGCGTGCTCGTCACGCACCGCAACGTGCTGCGGCTGTTCGCCGCCTGCGGCGGGCACCTGAGTACGGGGCCGGACGACGTGTGGACCCTGTTCCACTCCTACGCCTTCGACTTCTCCGTCTGGGAGATCTGGGGCGCGCTGCTGCACGGGGGCCGGCTGGTGATCGTCCCGCAGTGGGCGACCCGCGCCCCCGACGTCTTCGCCGAGCTCGTACGGGACGAGCGGGTCACCGTGCTGAGCCAGACGCCGTCCGCGTTCGGCCAGGTGAGCGAGACCCTGCTGAAGCACCCCGACCCGGCGGCGCTGCGGTACGTGGTGTTCGGCGGCGAGGCACTCGACCCCACCGCGCTGCGCCCCTGGACGCGTGTGTACGGCGACCGGCGGCCGGAACTGATCAACATGTACGGGATCACCGAGACCACCGTGCACGTCACCGCGCGGCCGGTGCGCGAGAAGGACCTCACCGGGACGGCGTCCCCGATCGGACCTCCGCTCGCCGACCTGTCCCTGTACCTGCTGGACGATTCACTGCGTCCGGTCGGCACCGGCGTCCCCGGGGAGATCTTCGTCGGAGGGGACGGGGTGAGCCTGGGCTACGTCGCCAACCCGGGGCTGACCGCGGCGCGCATGCTCCCCGACCCGTTCGCCGGACGACCCGGAGCCCGCATGTACCGCAGCGGCGACCTGGCGGTCCGCCGCGGCGACGGAGAGCTCGTCTACCTGGGCCGCGCCGACGACCAGGTGAAGATCCGCGGGCACCGGATCGAGCCGGGTGAGGTCCGGGCGGCCCTGGACGCCCTGGACGCCGTCGCCCGTGCCGCCGTCGTGGTGGAACGCGACCGGGTGGGCGCCGCCGCCCTTGCGGCCTACGTCGTACCGGCCGAGGGGAACGCCGGCGTCAGCGGCACCGCGATCCGCCGCACCCTGCTGCGCTCCCTGCCGGAATGGATGGTGCCCGCCTCGGTCACCGTCCTCGACGAGCTGCCCCTGACCCGCAACGGCAAGCTGGACCGCCGGGCCCTGGCCGACCGCAAGGAGCACGCGGAGCCGGCCGGACCGCGCGGCGAGGCGCCACGCAGCGACACCGCGCGGCAACTGGCCGGGATCTGGCAGGAGCTGCTCGGCGTTCCCGCGGTGGGCGGCGAGGACAGCTTCTTCGAACTCGGCGGACACTCCCTGATGGTGATGCACCTCGTCGCCCGGATACGCACGGCCTTCGGCGTCGACATGCCGGTGGAGACCCTCTTCCGCCGCCCTCAACTGCAGCCGCTGGCCGACGAGGTGGACGCGGCACGCGCCGCGGTGCAGAGGGCCGCGGCGCCGGAGCCGGGACAGGACGCGGCGGCCGAACTCGTCGACGTGCGCGCCGACCTGGCTGCCCGGACCGCCGGGATCCCCCGCCCGGGGGCCCGGCCGGACGCGGACCGCGACACCGTCCTGCTCACCGGCGCCACCGGCTTCGTCGGCCGGTTCGTGCTCGCCGAACTCCTCGCCGCGGGCGCCCGGGTGATCTGCCTGCTCCGCGGGGGGAGCGCCCGCCGGGAGCAGCTGGTGGCGGGGATGACGGACCTCGGGCTGTGGCAGGCGGAGCACGCCGCACGGCTGGAACTGGTCGACGGCGACATCGCCGCGCCCGGCCTCGGCCTCGCCGGAGCGGACCGCGACCGCCTGGCCGAGCGGGCGGGCCGCATCATCCACACCGCGGCCTGGGTCAACCATGTCTACCCGTACGAGCAACTGGCCGCGGCGAACACGCACTGCATGGCAGGCCTGCTGGAACTCGCGGCCCGCGGCCGCCGCTCGGCGCTCACCCTGGTGTCCACCAGCTCGGTGGCCGACTCCGCCGCGTACCCGCCCGGCTCGACCGTGCCGCCGGGCCCGCTGAAGGCACTGCCGTCCGCCGCGAACGGATACGTGCGTTCCAAGGCGATGGCCGAGCAGTACCTCCACCTGGCGGCCGAACTGGACGTACCCGCCGCGGTGATCAGGATCCCCAGCGTCTTCGGTGATCAGCGGCGCTACCAGATCAACCCCGCCGACGCCGTGTGGAGCTGGTGCCGGGCGATGATCGAGACCAGCGGCTACCCCGAGAGCTTCGCGCAGCCGGGCAACGAACTGTTCCAGGCGCTGCCCGCCGACGCCGTGGCCCGGGCGGTGCTGCTGGCCGACCGCGATCACACCGGGCCGGGCACCCGCTACCTGGACGCCGTCCCGGCGGCCGCCGGCACGACGCGGGACCTGCTGGCCGCGCTGCGCGCCGCCGGTCATGAACTGAGCCCCTGCCCGGACCACGCGTGGTACACCGCCGTGGGCGACCTGGACCCCGGCCGGGTCTGGGTGGCGGGCATCGCGGGGCAGGCCGCCGCCCGGCTGGCCGCGGATCCGTCCGCCACGGCCCCCCGCACCCTGCGCCGCTTCACCGCCCCCGTGGACCCCGGTGAGCTGGACGAGCTGTTGCGCACCCGGGCCCTGTACTCCTCGGCCCAGCTGGCCGGGTACATCCGGACGCTCGACGCGTCCTTCCCGGCCGCCGGGAACGACCGGGAGGAAGTCCGGCCCCCGCGCGGCTGATCCGCAGGACCGCACATCACCGCATGACCGATGGGAGTGGGAGTGAGTTCGGACGAGCGCACGTACCTCGTGGTGCGCAACCACGAGGAGCAGTACTCGATCTGGCCCGCCGGGCAGGACGTCCCGGCCGGCTGGGCCGCCGAGGGCTTCCAAGGCCCCAAGAGCGACTGCCTGGCACACATAGCCGAGGTATGGACTGATCTGCGGCCGCTGAGCCTGCGCCGCGCCGGTGACGACAAGGGAGCAGAGCGCGTTGGCTGAGAATGTGCAGAACCCGCCCATGGAGCCCCTCGCGGTGATCGGCATGAGCTGCCGGTTCGCCCCCGACCTCGACACCCCCGGCCAGCTCTGGGAGTTCCTGCGCGCCGGCGGCAGCGCGGTGGGCGAGATGCCCGGCCGCCGCTGGGACCCGTACGTGACGGACAGCCGCACCCGCGACATCCTGCGCACGACCACCCGCAAGGGCTCGTTCATGCGGGACATCGAGGGCTTCGACGCCGAGTTCTTCCAGATCACCCCCCGCGAGGCCGAGTACATCGACCCGCAGCAGCGGATCATGCTCGAACTGGCCTGGGAAGCCCTGTGCGACGCCGGAGTGCCGCCGGCCTCGCTGGCCGGCACCGACGCGAGCGTCTACGTGGCGGCGAACTCCAACGACTACGGCCGCCGCCTGCTCGAAGACCTGGACCGCACGGGCGCCTGGGCCGTGAACGGCACCACCTTCTACGGCATCGCCAACCGCATCTCGTACTTCCTGGACACGCACGGCCCCAGCATGGCCGTGGACACCGCCTGCGCCGGATCCCTGACCGCCCTGCACGTCGCCGGTCAGGCCCTGCACCGGGGCGAGACGAGCGTGGCCATCGTCGGCGGCATCAACATCATGGCCTCGCCGGCGCTGGTCGTGGCCCTGGACGCGGCCTCCGCGACCTCCCCCGACGGCCGCAGCAAGTCGTTCGACAAGGCGGCCGACGGCTACGGGCGCGGTGAGGGCGGCGGGGTCGTCGTGCTCAAGCGGCTGTCCGACGCGGTGCGCGACGGTGACCCGGTGCACGGACTCGTCCTGGCCAGCGGTGTCTTCCAGGACGGCCGCTCCGACGGCATGATGGCGCCGAACGGCAGTGCCCAGCAGCGCATGCTGGAAGAGATCTACCGGCGGTCCGGCATCGACCCCGGCACGGTGCAGTACGTCGAGGCGCACGGCACCGGCACCCAGCTCGGTGACGCCGCCGAGGCCCAGGCCATCGGCAGCGTCTTCGGCCCCGGCAGGGACGGCGACAACCCCCTGCTGATCGGGACGCTGAAGCCGAACGTCGGCCACGTCGAGGCGGCCTCCGGCATCGCCGGCGTGATCAAGGTCCTGCTGGCGATGCGCCACGGCGAACTGCCGCCCAGCCCGCACGAGGAGCCCGACCCCGCGCTCGGACTGGAGTCCCGGGGACTGCGCCTGGTCGCCGAGCCGACGCCGTGGCCGCGGGGCGAACACGGCATGCGCGCCGGAGTCTCCAGCTACGGCGTGGGCGGCTCGATCGCACACGCCGTACTGCAGCAGGCCCCACCGCGCCCGGACAGGACCGCGCGCCCGGCTGCCGCCGCCCCGGCCCGCCCCCGGGTCTTCCCGCTGTCCGCCGCCTCCGAGCAGGGCGTACGAGGACTGGCCGGCTCGGTCGCCGCGTGGCTGCGGGCACACCCCGAGACCGCCCTGGACGATCTCGCCCACACCTTCACCGCCCGCCGCTCCCATCTCTCCCGCCGGGCCGCCGTCGTGGCCGGCACCACGGAGGAACTGCTGGGCGGACTGGACGCGCTGGCCGACGGCGAGAACTCGCCCGCCGTGGTCCTGGAGTCCGCGTCCGGGTTCGGTGACGGCGGCGCGGCCGGGCCCGCCTGGGTCTTCTCCGGGCACGGCGCGCAGTGGTCCGGCATGGGCCGGGAACTGCTCACCACCGAGCCCGTGTTCGCCGAGGTCATCGACGAACTCGCCCCGGTCTTCTCCGAGGAGCTCGGATGGACCCCGCGCGAGGCGATCGAGGCGGGCGGCCCGTGGACCGTCGTCCGTACCCAGGCGATGACCTTCGCGATGCAGGTCGCCCTCGCCGAGGTGTGGACGGACCTGGGCCTGCGTCCGGGCGCGATCATCGGGCACTCGGTCGGCGAGATCGCCGCCGCCGCGGTGGCCGGCAGCCTGGACCGCGCGGAGGCGGCACGCTTCGCCTGCCGCCGCGCCCGCGCCCTGGAAAAGGTCGCCGGGCGTGGCGCGATGGCGATGGTGCCCATGGCGTTCGACGACGTCGCACAGCGGGTCGCCGACCGGGACGGCGTGGTCGCGGCGATCGCCGCCAGCCCCCTGTCGACCGTGGTGTCGGGCGACACGGCCGCGGTCGAGGCCCTGCTCACGGACCTGGCGGCCGACGGCATCCAGGCCCGCCGGGTCAACACCGACGTAGCCTTCCACAGCCCGCACGTACAGGAGATCCTCGACGAGGTCAGAGGGGCCGCCGCCGCACTGCGGGCCGGAACACCCCGGGTGACGCTGTACAGCACCGCCCTCGCCGACCCGCGCTCCGACGCTCCCCGCGAGGGCGAGTACTGGGCCACCAACCTGGCCGACCCGGTCCGCTTCCACCAGGCCGTACGCGCCGCGCTCGACGACGGCACCCGGGTCTTCCTGGAGGTCTCCTCGCACCCGGTGGTGGCCCACTCCATCACCGAGACCGCACTGGACGCCGGCGTCACCGACGCCCACGTGGCGATCACCCTGCGCAGGGAACAGCCGGAGCAGCGCACCGTGCTGGCCAACCTGGCCCGGCTCCACAGCCTCGGCACCCCGGTCACCTGGTCCTACGACGGTGACCTCGTGGACGTCCCCGCGGTGCGCTGGCAGCACAGGCCGTACTGGATCTTCCCGGACACCGCACCGGAACGGGGCGCGGGCTTCGGCCACGACCCGCAGACCCACACGCTCATCGGCGCGCGCACCACCGTCGCCAGCGCTCCGGTCCAGCGCGTCTGGCAGACCGAACTGCACATGGACAACCGTCCGTACGCGCAGTCGCACAAGGTCGTCGGCGTGGAGACGGTGCCCGCCTCCGTGGTGCTCAACTCGTTCATCGGCGCCGCCACCAACGAGGGCGAACGGGCCTGCGGACTGCGCGACATCGTCTTCCGCATCCCGCTGGCCGCGCACCCGACACGGGTGGTCCAGGTGGTGCTGGAGCAGGACAAGGTGCGCCTCGCCAGCCGCATCAAGCGGGACCAGGAGAGCGGCGGCGTCCGCGACGACGAGTGGCTGACCCACACCACCGCGACCGTCGTGCACGAGCCGGAGGTCGGGGCGAGTCCCATGGAGGACCCGGACGTCATCCGGGCCCGCTGCCCGGTGTCCTGGACCTGGGCCAAGGTCGACGGGATCTTCCGGACCATGGGCGTGGACGGCTACACCTTCCCCTGGGTCGTGGAGGAGCTCCTGCGCGGCGAGGACGAGCAGTTCTCCACGATCACGGTGGACCACACGCCGAAGCTGCACCCCTCCAGCTGGACCGCGGTCGTCGACGCCGCGCTGACCGCCAGCGGTGTGCTGGTGATGGACGAGAACTCGAACGTCCTGCGCACCTGCTCGCACCTGGAGTCCCTGTCGTTCGTCGGCCCCCCGCCGCCCAGGATCCACGTGCACACCGTGCGCGACCCGCGGACCCCGGACACCATCAGCATGACGGTGGCCGACGAGAGCGGCACCGTGGTCTGCGAGGCCCGGGGGCTGCGCTACGTCAAGGTCCAGGACATCGGCTCCGGCGCGGTCGGCCCGCGCGACCTGGTGCACGAACTCGCCTGGGAACCGGTGGAGATCCCCGCCGACGCGCCGGTCCCCTCGCGGGCTCTGGTGGTGGGCGGCGCCGCCGGCGCCCCCGCCCTGGTCGAGGCGCTCACCGCGCGCGGCGTGCGGGCACGGGCGGCAGCGGACGCGACCGCGATCGGTGACGCCTCGCTCACCTGCGCCGACGTGGTCGTCGTGGCGCCCGAGGCACTGCTGCCCGGGGAGGCGCCCGAGCAGGCGGCGCGCCGGTGCACGCAACTGCTCGTCGACGCCGTGCAACAGGTGGCGGCCGTCCCGGACGAGCAGCGGCGGCCCAGGGTGTGGGCGCTCACCCGCGGGGTACGGGCGGGCGCGACGGAAGCCGCGCTCGCGCACGCCCCGCTGTGGGGCGCCGGACGCATCGTCGCCGGCGAGCGCCCCGACCTGTGGGGCGGCGTGATCGACGCCGCGGAGGGCGTCGAGCCCCAGCAGGCGGCCTCGCTGATCGGCGCTCTGCCGCACACCGAGGACGTACTGTCGCTCGACGCCGAAGGCGTCACCGCCGCCCGGCTGCGCCAGGTCGCGCGGCCCGCGGAGCGCGAACCGGTGGACTGCCGCCCCGACGGCACGTACCTGGTCACCGGCGGTCTGGGCGCGCTCGGCCTGGAGGCCGCGCGCCATCTGGTCGAGCAGGGCGCCAGGCGTCTGGTGCTCATCGGCCGGCGGGGCCTTCCCTCCCGGTCGCGGTGGGCCCAGGTGGACGATCCCGCCGTGGCGGCGCAGATCGCCGCGGTCGTCGCCCTGGAGGCGGCGGGTGCCACGGTGCGTGTCCTCAGCCTGGACATCTCCGACGCCGAGGCGACAACCCGTGCCCTGGACCCGGGCGCTCTGGACATGCCGCCCGTCCGGGGCATCGTGCACTGCGCGGGTGTGGTCTCCGACGCACTGGTGGAGAAGACCGGTGCGGCGAACCTGGACACCACCATGGGTCCCAAGGCCGACGGCGCGATGGTCCTGCACCGGCTCTTCCCGGCCGGCACGCTGGACTTCTTCACGATGTTCTCCTCGTGCGGCCAGCTGGCACGGCTCACCGGCCAGGTCAGCTACGCCTCCGCGAACTCCTTCCTCGACGCGCTCGCCGCCCTGCGGCGTTCGCGGGGGGAGACGGGCACGACGAGCTTCGCGTGGGCGCAGTGGATCGGACGCGGCATGGGCGAGACCACCGGCAGGGCGACGATCCTGGAGGCGGAGTCCCGCGGACTCGGTGGCATCACCGTCTCCGAGGCGCTGCGCAGCTGGGCGTACGCGGACCGGTTCGCGCTGCCCTACGCGGCGGTGATGCGGGTCATGCCGGACCACACGCTGCCGGTGTTCTCCCACCTGTCCGTCACCGACGCGGGGGCGCAGAGCGCCGACGCCGGGGGTGTCGACTGGGCCACCGTGCCGGCCGGCGAACTGCCGGAACTGGTGCTGAAGGAGACCCACGAGCAGGTGGCCGCCGAGCTGAACCTGGCGGTGGACGACATCGCGATCGACCAGCCCCTGCTGGAACTCGGTGTCGACTCCGTGCTCACCGTGGCCCTCCGGGTACGACTGCACCGGTGTTTCGCGGTGGACCTGCCGCCGACGATCCTGTGGAGCAACCCGACGGTCCGCGCCCTCGCGGAGTTCCTCGCCGCCGAGGTCGGCGGTGCCGCCGCGGACGCCGATGAGACCGTCCCGGTCGACGGACTTCCGGCACCGCGAGGCGAGTCGGGAACCTCCGAGCAGCTCGACGCCGTGGCGGCCGCGGCCGGCTGACCGGCCGACCGGCCCGGGGTGACGACGATCTCGCCACCCCGGGCCGTCCGGGCCCGGGACGGCGCGACCCACCTGTCCCGGGCCCGCTCGTTGCGGATTTCCCAGAGGGTCGTCGAAGTATCGGTGCAGTATTTGTAGTATTGTTTCGCTGACGACTGCGGGTTTTTGTGTAGGACGTCGCACCGCAGAGGGGAAGCCCCACATGCCAGGTCAGGACTCAGTGCTGATCGAGGAATCGACACCTGGAAGACTGCGCGCCGATCACTTCGCTCAGCACGGTTGGGCACATGGCCGCCTGAGCGAGCCCACCGAGGGAAGCGACTGGGAACAGTTCAGCTCGGCCTGGGACGAACTCGTCCCGGACCCCTACCTCGGCGAGGAGCGGTGCCGACGCAACCGGCGGTTCGGCAGAGTGCTCGCCCACCGGGACGGTACGCTGGAGCCGCTGCGCGGAACCGACTTCTTCCAGAGCAAGGAGATCAACCGCGCCTTCGGCGGCCGGCTGCGTGTGTTCGAGCCGCTGACCGATGCCGTACTGGCGGGCCCCTGCCTTCCCCGGTTGCTGCGCGAGACCGTCGCCGTCGTCAACGAGGCGGCGGGGAAGCAGGACTGGGAACTCGGCATCCATTTCATCCGGGTCCTCGCGGATTCCGGTGAAAGCTCGGAACCGGCGCCGGAGGGCCGTCATTCGGACGGTCACGCCTACGTGGCCATACACCTGATCGACCGGCACCAGTGTGCCGGCGGACGTAACCAGCTGTTCCGCAACAACGAGTCGCAGGCACAGTTCTCGGTCGCCATGACCGAGCCGCTGGAGACCCTGATCGTGTCCGACACGACGATGGAACACAGCGTCAGCGAGATCCGGCCCGAACCCGGCACCGAGTCCGGCTGGCGGGACACCATGATCGTCGACTTCAACCGTGTGCCCGCCCCGGACGAAGTGACAGGACGCACGTACAGATTTCTCCGGTGATGGGGGATTGATGAGTCACGTGGCAAACACTTCAGTACTCACCGAAGGCGAACCGGACACGCGCGTGCTCAGACTCCCCGGAGCGGCATCGGCGCCGGAGTTCCGCCTGATCGACCTCGACGGCCTGCTCAACAACCGGGCGGTCACCGGCGTCCGCGACCTCGACTCCGGGCGGCTGAACGCCTGGGGGAACTCCTTCCCGGCAGCGGAGCTTCCCGAGCCCGGATCCCTGACCGAGGTGGCCGGCATCCCCTTCCTCTGGGCGAACGCGCACGCGACGGGGGACAACGTCCGGTGCGAGGGACAGGTCGTCGCCATCCCGCCGGGCCGGTACGACTGGATCCATCTCCTCGCCGCCTCCGAACGGCGCAGCGAGGACATCATCTGGGCCCACTACGACGACGGACACGCCGATCCCCTCCGGGTCGGAATCTCGGACTTCCTGGACGGCACCCCCGCGTTCGGAGAGCTCAGTGCCTTCCGCACCTCCCGGATGCACTACCCGCACCATGTCCAGGAGGGGCTGCCCACCACGATGTGGCTGACCCGGGTGGGGATGCCGCGCCACGGTGTCGCCCAGTCCCTGCGGCTGCCGCGTTCGGTCGCCATGCACATCTTCGCGCTCACCCTGCGGACCGCGGCCGACGTACGACTCGCGGAAGGGGCGACGGCATGACCACCACCGCACCGCCGGTCCGGCTCTGGACCCGCGACCTGGGCAGCTGCCTGCACGGCACCCTGGCGACGGCGCTGCTCCGCGACGGCCACGACCCGGTCACCGTCCTCGGCGCGCCCTGGGAGTTCCGCCGCCACCCCGGGGCGTGGAGCTCGGAGGAGTACTTCTTCTTCGCGGAACCCGATTCGCTCGCCGGCCGGCTCGCCCTCTACCACCCCTTCGAGTCGGCCTGGCACCGCAGCGACGGCGACGGCGTGGACGATCTGCGCGAGGCGCTCGCGGCAGGCGTGCTGCCCATCGCCGCCGTCGACAACTTCCATCTGCCCTTCCGGCCCGCCTTCCACGACGTGCACGCCGCACACCTCCTCGTGGTCTACCGGATCACCGACACCGAGGTGTACGTCTCCGACGCCCAGCCCCCCGCGTTCCAGGGCGCGATCCCCGTCGCCGACTTCCTGGCGAGCTGGGGATCGCTCAACCCGCCGGACGACGCGGACGTGTTCTTCAGCGCCAGCCCCAGTGGCCGCCGCTGGCTGAGCACCCGCATGACGGGCCCCGTCCCGGAACCGGACCGGCGCTGGGTCGGGCATGTCATCCGGGAGAACGTCGCCCGGTACCGGCAGGAGTCCCCCGCGGACACCCAGACGGGACTGTCCGGCCTGCGCCAGTACCTCGACCAGCTGTGCGCGCTCACCCCCGGCACGGACGCGGCGTCCGAGGCCCTGAGCGAGCTGTACGTCATCTCGTGGAACATCCAGGCCCAGAGCGGCCTGCACGCCGAGTTCCTGCGCACCCACGCGGTGAGATGGCGGATCCCGGAACTCGCGGAGGCGGCGGCCGGGGTCGACGCGGTGGCCCACGGCTGGACCGGGGTACGCATGACGGGCGCCCACTCACGCGTCTGGCAGCGGCACCGGCCGGAGGAACTGCGCGCGCACGCCACCACACTCGTCCGGCGCCTCGAAGCCGCCCTCGACCTGCTCGAACTCGCCGCGGACGCGGTGTCCTGACCGGGCCGGCACACAGCCGGCCGACGGCGCCTCCACCACCGCACACCGACCGTGAAGGGCAATCGTGGACAGAACTGCCATGCCCATAGCCGTAGTCGCCTCCCGGATACGCCGCGAGGAGCGACTGATCCTCGAAGCGTTCGAGCGGCTCGGGCTGCGCTGCGAGCACGTCGATCCGCGCGGGCTCAGGCTGCTGCTCGCCGACGGCCGCCCGCCCTACCGGGCCGCGCTGATGCGCGAGGTGAGCCACAGCCGTGCCGCCTCCGTCGCGACCACGCTGGAAGCGCTCGGGGTCCCCACCTGCAACAAGCCCGCCGTACTGGACGTCTGCGGCGACAAACTGCGCACCGCACTCGCCTTTCACAGCGCCGGGCTCCGGATGCCGCAGGCCGCGGCGACCTGGGGCACGGCGGCGGCCCTGGAAACGATGCCCAAACTCGGCTACCCCGTCGTGGTCAAACCCGTCACCGGTTCGTGGGGCCACCTGACCACGCGCGTCCGCGACGAGGAGCAGGCCCGGGCCGTCCTCGAACACCGTGCCGCCCTGCCGAACCCGCAGCAGCACGTCTTCTTCCTCCAGGAGCACATCGACAAACCCGGGCGCGACATCAAGGCCTACGTCGCGGGTGACCGGGTGATCTGCGCGATCTACAAGAACGCGGTCGACGACTGGCGGACCAACACCGCCATCGGAGGCGCGGCGACCCCCTGCCCGATCACCCCCGAACTGACGGAGCTGGCCGTCGCGGCGGCACACGCGGTGGGAGGCGGGTTCCTCGGCGTCGACCTGCTGATCGACCAGCAGGAGCGCCTCTACGCCAACGAGGTCAACCACACGCCCGAGTTCCACGGCGCCGTCGACGCGACCGGCATCGACGTCGCGCAAGGCATCGTCGAGTGGGCCGTAGCGGAGATCGAGGCCCGGGAAGGGGCGCAGGCATGAGCGCCACGGCCGGTCACCCCTCGCTGCTCGCGCTGTGGAGCGCGCCCCGCTCCCGCTCCACGGTGTTCTTCCGGATGATGGTGGAACGCCAGGACGTCCTGGCGCTGCACGAGCCGTTCTGCAACATCGCCAACGACGGCAGCACCGTCATCGACGGCCGAACGGTGCACGACACGGACACCTTGACGGACGCGCTCCTCGAACTCGCGGCGCAGCGCACGGTGTTCTTCAAGGACACCACCGACTGCCTCTACGACTCCGTGTTCGCACGCCAGGACTTCCTCAAGAGCGGGCACCACGCCTTCCTGCTGCGCGACCCGAGGGAGATCATCCCGTCGTACGCGGCCATCAAGCCGGACATGGCCTGCCACGAAGTGGGCATCGCCTACCTCCACCGCATCCATCAGGCAGTGCTCGACGCCGGCGGCAACGCGGTGATCCTGGACTCCGACGACTTCGTGGATCACCCGGAGGCGACCGTCCGGCAGTACTGCGCGACGGTGGGCCTGCCCTTTCGCGCCGACGCCCTCCAGTGGCAGCCGGGCCAGCGACCGGAGTGGAGCCAGTCCGCGCGCTGGCACACGGATGTCAGCGCCACCTCGACGATACGGCGCCGCGAGCGGACCTACGACAGGACGACGGACAACGACCCCCTGCTGCGACGCTTCTACGAACACCACCTTCCCTTCTACGAGTACCTGTGGGAGCGGCGGCTCCGGATCTCGTGACGGGACCGGGGACACCGACTCGCCGATGAAAAGGGCGCTCTGGCCGATCGAATCCGAGAGGTACGGCAGATGATCATTTCCAAACCCCCGTTCTGCCCGGTGCACTTCCAGGACTCCGACCTGCTCAACTCCGGATTCCACGCCGCCACGGACATGCACGCGCTCTGGGCCGACCTGCGTGAGAACCAGCCGCTCTACCGGGCCGACCCCGGCGGTGGCCGGGAGCCGTTCTGGGTCGTGACCCGCCACGAGGACGTCAGCCGGGTGCTGCGCAGCCACGGGGAGTTCTCCTCCCGGCGGGGCACCATCCTGTGCGTGCTCGACCTCAACACCGCGGACATCGCGTCCGACAACATGATGGCCGACACCGACCCGCCGCGGCACCGGGAGTTCCGGGAGCCGCTCAACAAGGCCTTCTCGCCCTCCGTGGTCGCCACTCAGGAGCGGCTGCTCAGAGACCTGTCGCGGGACCTGATCCAGTCGGTCCTGGAAGCCGGCGTGTACGACATCGCCCACAAGACGATGATGTTCCCGATGGCCGTCACGGGCACGCTCATGGGCCTGCCCCCCGAGTCCTGGGAAAGGCTCGCGGAGCTGGTCATGATGACGATCGCCTACGACGACCCCGACTACTCCGCCGGCAGCGCGCAGGCCACCGTGCGCCAGGCCCGGCACGAGCTGTTCGAGTACTTCCAGAAGGAGTACGCGCAGCGGAGCCGGGACGACGTCGACCCCGACGTCATCGGCGCGATGGTCGGGATGGATCTTTCGGAAGGACCGATGACGCAGGAGCAGGTCCTCCTCAACGCCTTCGTGCTGCTCATCGGCGCGAACGTCACCACGCCGCACGCGCTGTGCACCCTGATGTCCGTGATGGCCGAACACCCGGAGCAGTACCGGGCCGTACAGGAGAACCCCGAGCTGCGGGCGTCCTGCCTCCAGGAGCTCCTGCGCTGGTCCTCCCCGGTCACCGCGCTGATGCGGTACGCCGTCAAGGACGTGGAGATGCACGGCCGGACCATCCGGGCGGGCGAGCCGGTCACCGCCTGGATCGGCGCGGCCAACCGGGACGAGAGGGTCTTCCCCGACCCCTACACCTTCGACGTCGCACGACGGCCGAACAAGCACCTCGCCTTCGGCCTGGGACCGCACTACTGCATCGGCGCCAACCTGGCCAAGGTCGGCCTCGACATCTTCCTCGACGAACTCCTGGAGCGGGTGGAGAGCATCGAGATCGCCGGCGAGGTGAAGCACGTCGCCTCCCACTTCGTGCCCGGCTACAAGAGCATGCCGGTGCGGTTCACCCCCCGTCAGGCACACGTACGGTGAGCAGCTACCCCCTGCACCGCCCCGACGCCCGGCTGTGGTTCGACCGCCGGTTCCGCTCCGCCGCGGCGACACACAGTCTGTACTGCTTCCCTTTCGCCGGTGGCTCCGCGACCTACTACGCCGACTGGGCACCGCACTGCGCGAGCCCCGTCGAACTGGTGCCGGTGCAGCTGCCCGGCCGTGGTGGCCGCATGACCGAGCCGTCGGCCAAGGACCTGGTGCAGCTCGCCGAGGAGATCGCCGACACCATCGCCGCCGAACCCACGCGGACCCTCCTGTACGGGCACAGCATGGGAGCCATGCTCGCGTTCGAGGTCGCCCGGCGCCTTCAGACGCTGAACCGGCCGGTGCGGCACCTCTTCGTCAGCGGCCGCCCCGCACCGACGATCGTCCGTCCGATCGCCCCCGTCAGCCACCTGCCCCGCGCCGAGTTCATCCAGATGCTGCGCGACTACGGCGCCGCCGACCAGACGGTCTTCGAGCACGACGAACTGCTGGACCTGCTCCTGCCGATGATCCGGGCGGACTTCGCGATGATCGAGAACTACCGGTACCAGGAGGCACCGCGGCTCTCGTGCCCGATCTCCGCCTGGTGCGGAGACGCCGACCCGGAGGTGCCTGCGACCGCGATGCGCGGCTGGGGCGAGCAGACATCGGGAGAGTTCACCCTCTCCGTGCTGCCGGGCGGGCACTTCTTCCTGACCGAGCACCGGGCCGAGATCATGCGGGCCGTACAGGGCGCGATCCGTCGAGTGCGTTGACTACCGACAAGGAGTGAGAGCGTGGACTTCGATGTGCCACCTCAGAGCGTCGACTTCGCGAACGAGGTCGAGGAGATTCTGACGGCCCCGGAGACGGAACGGCTGCTGCGGGAGCTCGCCACCCGGCAGGACGGCATGGACGGCGACCCCCGTGCCCTGTACCGGTATCTGGGCGACGCCGGAATCCTCGCTCCCTCCTGGCCGGTCGAGTACGGCGGCAGGGGCGCCGACTTCACCGCGACCGTGGCGCTGCTGGAGAAGCTCGTCGCCCACCGGATACCGCAGAATCTGTACTGCATCTCGGTGCAGAACGTCGGCTCCCTGATCCTGGCGGCGGGCTCGGAGCAGCAGCGCCGGACGCTGCTGCCCGCCCTGGCGAGCACCGAACTCACGTCGTGCATCCTGTTCACCGAGCCCGGCAACGGATCCGACCTGGCAGGCATCACCACGACCGCGGTGCGCGACGGTGCCGGCTGGGTCCTCAACGGGCGCAAGACCTACAACCTCAAGAGCGCCTACGCCGACATCGCGCTCATCGCGGTACGGACCGATCCGCAGAGCAGCCAGTACGAGGGACTCACCCTCTTCCTCGTCCCGCTGGACGCACCCGGTGTCGTCATCCGCCCCATTCCCAGTCTGGCGAACGAGCAGTTCCACGACATCTGGTTCACCGATGTGCGGGTCGACGAGTCGGCGCTGTTCGGCCAGGTCGGCGAGGGCTGGTCGCTGATCACCCAGATGTTCGCCGCGGAGCGTACCGGCCTGGACTACTACGCGCGGGGACGCCACTGGCTGGATCTCGTCGCGCAACGTGTCGACAGGGACGGAGCCGAGCGGTCCGAGGCCGTACGCACCGGACTGGCCCGTCACGAGGCGCGGATCACCGCGAGCAGACTGCTGAGCTGCCAGGTCATGCAGAACCTCCAGGACGGCAGGCCCGACATCGCCGAATCCTCGTTCGCGAAATGGCACTGCAGCGAATCGGCCCAGCGCATCGCCTGGTGGGCCCTGGACACCCTGGGCCAGGACCTGCTGGAGCCCGGGTCCGACCCCGGTGACCGCACACTGGAGGCGGCCTTCCGAGAGGCACCGGGCATGACCATCTCCGGCGGGGCCTCGGAGGTCATGCTGGACATTTTGAGCAGCGCCCGGGTATTCACCCACGCCCCGAGGGAGGACTGACCGCGATGGACCTGCGACCTGATCCGTTCCAACAGCGTCTGCGCAGCGCCGTGGACACGGTCCTCACCCGCACCGGCGACCTTCCCGCCCAACTGGCGGACATCGGCGTGCCCTCCCTCGGCGCTCCGGAGCGCCTCGGCGGCTTCGCGCTCGGACTCAGCGCCGACATCGTCGTGAACGAACGCCTCGGACACGGACTGGAACCGCTCGACAGCTACCGGGCGACCGCGTTCGCGCTCGACCTGCTCGACTGCGACGGCGCCCCCACGGAACTGCTGGCCGGGATCCTCGCGGACCTGTACAAGGGCACCCGGCACGCGGTGGTCGTGGGGACACGAGGCGGCGACGCCGTACAAGTGCGCGACGGAGACCGGCTGTGGGGCGAGTCGGAATCGCTGCCTCCCGGTGACATCGCGCTGTGCGTCGTGCGAACCACCGGCGCCGACGGCGACGCGTGGCACCTGGTGATTCCGGAACCCGGCACCTGCGTCACGGAGCCCGCAGAGCATCTCGGCACACCCGCCTCGCGGTTGAAGTTCCGCGGTGCGCCTTCCCGGTCCCTGCCGGTGACCGACGCGCACTGGCAGCGAGCCCTCGCGGCGGCGCGGATCCGGCAGGCGGCACTGCTGCTGGGCATCGCCGACTGGATCGTCGATGTGGCCCGCGCCCATGCCAACACCCGTACCCAGTCCGGCAAACCGCTCGTGGAGCGGCAGACGGTCGCGCACCGGCTGGCCGTCCTGATCGGCGAGGGGGAGGGCTGGAAGCTTCTGCTGAACAAGGCGGCCTGGGAGTTCGACCGCGGCGGACACCCCGACGCGGCGGCGATGCTGGCGGTGGCCGGCGAACACGCGCAGCTCGCCAGCCGCATCGCCCTCCAGCTCCACGGCGTACGGGGAATGCTCGCGCACTCGACAGCGGCGTCCGTGTACCGGCTGGTGGCCGTGGAGTCGGTGCGGCTGGGCACCCCCGCCGCGCTGTGGCGGGAAGCCGGATCCGTCGCCTGACTCCGGTCCACCCACATTCGCTGTTCCGCTGGCATCCCGGATTTCTCGGTGTAGGTTGACATGCAGATTCTGATGCAGTGTGTGCACTGTCGGCCGGAAGGAACGGTGTGAAGGTCAGCTGGAGGCAGGTATTTGCGTGGCGGATGCAGCGGCAGTTCCTGGAGCCGCGTACCCAGCCGAGCGCCAGTGACGTCGTCGGCAGGCTGTGCGGCGTGCAGGCGCAGGTCTGGAGTGTCGCCGAGCTGAACGTCGCACTTCGGCAGGCGGCACCCGACCGGGAAAGCGTCAACCGGGAGGTCGCCGGCCTCACGTTGATGAAGACCTGGGCGATGCGCGGAACCCTGCACCTCCTGCGGCCGAGTGAGGCCGGGCCCTACCTGTCGCTCATGGCGAACACGGGAAGCTGGCTCAAGCCGTCCTGGACCCGGGCCTCCGGCGTCACGCCCCGGCAGGTCGACGAGTTGACCGAAGAGGTGGCGGGCATCCTCGACGGAGTGGTGCTCACCCGGGACGAACTCGTCACCCGGCTCGTCGCCGACAAGCGGTTCGTGAGCATGGAGGAGCGACTGCGGTCGGGGTGGGGCTCCGTGCTCAAACCGCTGGCCTGGCGAGGCGTCCTGTGCCACGGCCCGAACCAGGGCAACAAGATCACGTTCACGCTGCCGGCGAGCCAGTTCGGTGCGGACTGGGGCAAGATGCCCGAACCCGACGAGGCGGCGCCCACGGTGATCAAGGCGTACCTGGGCGCGTACGGCCCTGCGACGATCGAGACCTTCGACCGCTGGCTGTCGCTCAACAGCACGAGCAAGCCGAAACTGCGCAAGTGGTTCGGCGACATGGGCGACGAACTCACCGAGGTCGATGTCGAAGGGCGCAAGACCTTCGTCCTGACGGAGCACGCGGAGGAACTCGCCGCCACCGCCCCGTGCACCGGCATCAGGCTGCTCGGCGGCTTCGACCAGTACCTCCTCGGCCCCGGCACCAAGGACGAGGTCGTCCTCGCGCCGGAACACCGCTCCGCGGTGAGCCGCGCCGCCGGCTGGATCTCCCCCGTGGTCGTGAAGGACGGCAGGGTCGTCGGGGTGTGGGAGATCGTCGACCAGGAGCTGGTGGTCACCCCGTTCCCGGACACCGACCGGCTCGCCGTGAAGGAGGTCGAGAAGGAGGCCGCGCACGTCGCCCGCGCCAGTGGAGTGAGCCGGCTGCCGGTGCGCATCCTCTGACGACCTGGCTCGACGCTCTGCCGCGCTCGCCCGGAGCTCACGCGAAGCGGGCGCGGTGGAGATCGCGGAGCAGGGCGATCTCCGCTCCGTGATGCATCACTTCACGATTGACGTGCAGGAGCAGGGTCGCCATCGGCCGCTCTCCCCACTGCCCCTCGACATCTCCTATGGGCCGCCGCAGTTCCGCGTCGTCCAGGGAGAGCACCCCCTTGCGCCATGCGTGGTAGTGCTCGTGCAGCGCCTCGAGCCCGTCCGCGGCCGTGACGGGAAGGGACGCGGTCTCCAAGGTCAGTGATCCGTCACCGAAGTGAGCGCTGGCCCGGATGCCCAGTACGTGAAAGGCGACGTGGCACAGGCGCCAGGCGATCGTCGTCACCGGCGGCGGCTCGGGGGCGGGGCGACGCAGGTCGAGCGAGGCCCTTCCGTCCCCGCCGACGCGGATCGACCAGCAGTCCGCCACCGGCTCCCACAAGTATTCGTCGTCGGTGAGACCGGCCAGCCTGGGCATCAAGTGGTGGTCCCAGTACAGATCGAGCTGATCGAGGACCTCGGTACGCCAGATCATCCAGCACTCCTGCCGATGTCGGTGATGTCGGTGACGAACGCCTCCGAGGGTAACCGATTCGGCACAGTCTGCACTCACACCGCAACCGACAGTAGCCGTACGGGGCATTGGCCGTGGTAAGCACGCCGCGACTCGTGGACTCCGTTGTCGCCACTGTTGTCGTGGTGTAAAAAGACCACATGATGGCGCGGTTCTCCAGGGACGTGGGACGGGGAAGGGCGCACACACCAGCCCAAGTGGCGGCCCTCGGTGGGCACTTGCCCACGACGCGATCTGCGACGTCCGTACCCGCGCGCCGGGCACAAAGGGAGCACCCGGATGGATGACCGCGTCCAGGTGACCGTCGACGCGCGCGACCCGCGCGCGCTGTCGTCCTTCTGGAGTGCCGCATTGGGCTACGTCCACGTCGGCGCGGAGGACGAGCGCGACACGCGGGCGGTACTGGAGGACCCCGGGGGCCGGGGATACCGACTGTCGTTCCGCCGGGTGCCGGAGGCCGAACACAGTGGCGTCATCCGGGCCGCTCTGCCGGTCCTGCGCGCCCAGCGCTCAGCACCTGATCGTCGACCGGCACGGAACCCCACCCGCCGTGACTGTCACCGGTGGCGACCGGCACGGACCCAGCTTCTGCCCCTGCTCGACGCGGTCCCGCCGGTTCGGGGAACCAGGGGACGCGCTCGCCGGAAGCCCCGACGTCTGTGTGCGACCGGGCTACGACTTCGACAAGTACCGCCGCCTGCTGGGGAAGCGCGGCACCAAGCCGTTGGTCGCGCGTCGCGGCATCGCTCACGGTGGCTACGCCGAACCACTCCGGCCGCACCTCGGTCAGAAGCGGTTGCAAGGACCGCACCCGGCCCGCAGGTCCTCATCTCTTACGACGAGAGCGTTCCTGATCAACATCGTGTGAAAGCGGCCGGTACCGGTCACCGGCTGCGCCCGCGTCCATGTGCCGTCCGGCCCGCTCGTCGATGTGGCAGAACAGGACGCCACGATCAGGGATGCTGCTTGCCCGGTACAGCACTGAGGGAACGGGCGCGGAACCGGCCGGGGAGGTTGGCCATGGCCTCGCAGCGTACGGCCCGGTCCGCGACTCGCACGGACGTGTGGCTGTAGCACCCTGCTGCGCAGGTGCCCCGGTAGCGATCAGCGCCGGACTCTTCCCCCGGGACGGCCTCTCGGACGCCGAAGCCCCCGTTGCCGAGGGCACACACGGTCTCGCGCACGCCTTCCTCGACGGGCCGGCATCCCTCGTACTCCCACACCCATTCGCTGTCCGTGCCCAAGGGTCACCCGCCGTCCACCGCTTCCCGGCGTGGCGGTTCGAGGAGTTCACCGAGCGTCTCGTCGAGCAGCGCGCAGTCCTGCGCGGCCCTGCCCAGGGCCACTCCGTCCCAGGGGGCGAGGCGGCGCAGGGCGGAGTACGTACCCGGGACGACGGCGCCACCGTAGATCATGCCGACGTCGTGGTGACCGCCGGCCGCACGGTGCAGGGCGTCGAGCACCGCGGCGGCCTGGTGAGGATCGGCGCCCTGCGCGGAGCCGATGGCCCAGACAGGCTCGTAGAGAACGATGGCCGGGGCCTCGTGCGGAAGGGCGTCCAGAGCCGCTGACGCCTGTCGGCGGACGTGCTGCACGGTTTCCGCAGGACCGAGACGTTCGGGTTCTCCGACGCATATCACCGGGATGAGGCCGGCGTGTGCGGCGGCCCGGGACTTGCGGCCGACGAGCCGGTCGTCCTCCGCGAACAGGCGACGCCGCTCCGCGTGTCCGACCATGACGTGCGTGCAGCCGACCTCGGCCAGCAGGCCGGCGGAGACCTCACCGGTGAACGCCCCCGCCTCGTACCAGACGTTCTGCGCGCCGGCGCTCATGCCGCTGTCCTTCAGCAGACGGGCTCCGAGCGGCAGGACCGGGTGAGGCAGACAGGCGCAGAAGCGCAGCCGGGCGAGTGCGTCGGCCCGGGGAAGGAGGACGTCGTCGATCCATTCCTCGGTCTCCCGCAGACCGAGGTTCATCTTGGTGCTGGTCAGTGAGACTGGTGTCGTCGTCATGCGTCAGTCCGCGTCTATTCCAGGTTGGTGTGCTGGGCGAGCATGTCCCGAGGCTCGGTCCCGTACAACTGCTCGTAGGCGAGGATCAGGGAGTCGAAGAACAGCAGGGCTCCTTGCTCGAAGAGGGTCCCGACGAACTGGGCGGACCGGCCGGGTTCGTGGTCCTGGCTGTATTCGGCGAGGTGGACCAGCAGGTCCGTCCGTCGTGCCAGGCTCGAGCCGGCATCCGCCGTCACCACAGCGATCCGGACGCCCGCGCGAGCGGCGTTCTCCGCCATCGCCAGCGTGGTGGGGGTCTCACCCGACCCGCTGCACGCCAGCAGCAGGTCCCCCGGCCCCGCGGCCGGAGTTGTGGAGTCACCGGCGACGTGCACCGTCAGTCCCAGGTGCATCAGACGCATCGCGAAACCCTCGGCGGAGAGCTTGGAGCGGCCGGCGCCGGCCACGAAGATCCTGTCGGCGTCGCGGATCGCCGCGACCAAGTCGCTGCAGACGCGCTCATCGACGTGGGAGAGCAGGGCGTCCAGCTCCCGCACGACGACGCGGCGGGCGGAGGCATAGGGACCGTCGATCCCTACCGGTGTGTCGGGCGTAGTGACCTGCTGTTCATGGGGTTTGTTCTGGTCGACCACTGGCGTATCACTCCTGTGCGGGTGAGGGGGAGCCACCGCGACGTCCGGGGAGAGGACGGCGGCGAACTCACCAGAAGTCCCGGTGCAGGACTTCGTCGACGTCCTTACGAGGCGCGGGCCGGAAGGAATCACCCGTGGGGTGCGCCACGGCCAGGAGGCCTGCCTGGGTGACGTGGTCCGGCAATTGCAGCACTTCGGCGGCTTCCCTGGCGTGGGCCAGGTGCAGGGCCGTCATGGCGGAGGCCAGTCCGCGCAGACGCAGAGCGAGCATCAGGCTCCACATGGCGGGCCAGACCGAGCCGTAGTAGACGGAGTGCGCGACATGGCCCACCGGAGGAGGGAATCCCAGATCCGCGAACCGTGCCTCGAAATCAGCGGGTGACACGCTCAGGCAGGGCACGACCAGGACGGGAACACGGTGCAGGTGCTCCGCCAGATGCACGGACGCCCGCCAGACACCACGGCGTTCCGGCGCCGCGGCCGCCTGCGCCGCCATGGCATCCAGGTAGGGACCGGCCGCCCGCCGGTAACACTCGGCCAGACGGCGCCTCCGGGCGGGATCCGTCACCACGATCCACTGCCACGGCTGGTCATTGGACCCGTTGGGTGCCTGCAACGCCATCGACAATGCCTCGCGCACCAGGCGAACGTCCACGGCCCGGTCCAGGTCAAGACGTCTGCGGACGGACCGGGTCGTCGTCAGCAACTCCGCACCGCTCAGAGGCCCTGTCGCCGGTGCGGCGCTGTGCCCTCCGTGCGCTGGTTCCTTCTCCTCCGGCACGCCGTTCACACTCCTTCTCGGGCGAAGCGACCGATCACGTGACTTCGGTGCAGGCCGGTGCTCGGGCCACCCCATGGACTCGGGGTTCGGCTCCCCCGACACGCATGGCGAACACCTCGACGCACAAAGGGATGCGTGAACGTGTTGAACGACGACGTCCTGAACGGGGCCCGCGTGCACGGTACTCCGTGCCGTGAGGGTGCTCGGCGGCGTGGCGGCGAGGGTGGTGCCGAGCGTTGTGACAGAAGCCAGGGCCCGTCGACGGGCTGTGCCAGATGCGCCCCTGAACGGCCCGTCGTCCCCGTGTTGACGAAGCGTGGGCCGGGTAAACAGACGATACGGTGTCCGCGCACCGGTAGGTCACTGTCCGGGCACCCTGCACCCCCTGCCCGCCGAGCGTCGGAGGACGACGTCGCTGGAGGCGCCTGTGGTACGCCGTCGTGGGCGTAACGCCTTACTCGCCGGGTTACTGACGGAGGCGGGCATCAGCGCCGCGGAACTGGCCCGGGACGTCAACCGACTGGCGGCGGCTGAGGGCGTGTCACTGCGGTACGACCGCACGACGGTGGCCCACTGGCTCACCGGTTCCCGCCCCCGGGGCGTAGTTCCGCAACTCGTGGCCGAAGCCCTGACCCGCCGAATCGGCCGCCCGGTCAGCGCTCAGGAGACGGGGCTGACCGATGAATCGGGCGAGTCCACCGAAGGAGAACAGAGGAACGCCCTCCGGAACCTGGTCGTCCTGGCCAGGACGGACGCCGACCCCGCGCGCAGGGTGACGCTGCTGCGGTCCGTCTTCCGCCAGCGCGGCGTCCCGAGCGCCGGTGCCCTCGACCGGCATCGGTCCGACGGCCCGGTCCGGCATGGGGCCGCAGTCACCGGCGCCGACGTGGAGCGGGTCCGGTTCGTGGTGTCCCAGTTCGCCGCGGGCTGGTACCGGTACGGGGGCGGTCACGCTCGTACCGCACTGGCCTCCTGTCTCGGTGAGGACGTCGGACGGTTGCTGGCGCGTCCGGCACCGCCGACCGTGGGAGCCGAGCTTCTGCCGGCGATAGCGCACCTGGCGCACCTGCTGGGGGAGATGTCGGCGGACGCGGGTCACCAGGGGCTTGCACAGCGCTACTACCTCCTCGCACTGGAAACCGCCACCGAAGCCGACGACCACCACACGCGCGCGATCACCTTGCGGGCGATGAGCGTCCAGGCGGTACGGATGAAAGCCCTTCGGTACGCGGCTGACCTCGTCGACGCCGCGGTCACCAGCGCGGCTGCGTCCGCCGGCGGTGACCTGCGGGCCTTCGTCCTCGTGCAGCAGGCCCACGTCCGGGCGTTGAGGGGGGAACGCGACAGCGCGTACCGGGACCTCGCCGCGGCCGAGAGGGCACTGGGCCGGGCCGAGGACCGTCGAGGCGTCTTCTTCCAGTACCCGAGAGCCGGGTTCGCCTACAGGCAGGGACAGACGCTCCACCGGCTCGGGGACGCACGTCCGGCTCTGGACGCCCTCCGGTACGCAGCGGCCGAACGTCCCGCCTGTGAACACCGGCTGAGGGCCCTCAGCCAGGCGCGTACAGCGCTCGTGCTGCTCGAGCGAGGGCGGCTCGACGAAGCGTGCCTCCACGGCCGCATCTTCGCAGAGGAGTTTCCCTTTGTGCGCTCGCACCGGTCCGTGCTCGCTCTACGGGAACTACGCGCACGGCTCATGCCGTTCCGGCGGCTCCCGGAGGCGGCTGCCTTGCTGGCCAGTCTGTCGTCGCTCGCCTCACCGACGGAGACAGAGCATTCTTCCGGTGCCTGACGTTCTCCTGCGCTGCAGTCCGCCCGGGCCGCCGTCGGTCCGTCGCAGGCGGTCGGCGGCCGTACGACGATGTCCCGCCTGCCCTTCGGACGCGCGACGGACGAGGGCGGCGACGTGGTCGAACAACGGGTCGTTCATGAGTCCATCGTCCGCGCCGCGGTGGTCGACGGCACGGTGTGACCTGACATTCGGGTGGTGACGACGAACGCGGTGGTGGCTCTCGGATGTGCGGACAGTGATCGCGCACTTTGTCGGGGGCCGGTCGGGTGATCCGTTCCCCCGCAGTTCAGCGGGCCGTCGGGGGGCCCGTGGGGGCGGGGCCTTCCGGCTGGTCAGAACACCGACAGTCCGGTCAGTGTCGTGAACCGGTCGAGGGCGGCCACGCCGGCCACCGAGTTGCCGCGTTCGTCCAGGCCCGGGCTCCACACGCACAGCGTGCACCGCCCCGGTACGACGGCGATGATCCCGCCGCCGACCCCGCTCTTGCCGGGCAGGCCGACCCGGTAGGCGAAGTCACCGGCGGCGTCGTAGGTGCCGCAGGTCAGCATGACCGCGTTGACCTGCTTGGCCTGGCTGCTGCTGAGCAGCCGGCTGCCGTCGGCGCGGATGCCGTGCCGGGCGAGGAAGCCGGTGGCGAGCGCGAGATCGGCGCAGGAGGCGGCGACAGAGCACTGCCGGAAGTACTGGTCGAGCAGGACCGGCACCTCGTTGTCGACGTTGCCGTAGGACGCCATGAAGTGGGCCAGGGCGGCGTTGCGGTCGCCGTGCGCGGTCTCGGAGGCGGCGACCTCACTGTCGAAGTCCAGGGCGGGGTTCCCGCTCTCGGCGCGCAGAAAGGCCAGCAGTCCGCCGGCCGCGTCCCCGGTACGGGTCTGGAGACGGTCGGTGACGACGAGGGCACCGGCGTTGATGAAGGGGTTGCGCGGGATGCCGTTCTCGTGCTCCAGCTGGACCAGCGAGTTGAACGGGTTGCCGGAGGGTTCCCGGCCGACGTGCTCCCACAGTTCGTCGCCCTCGCGGGCCAGGTCCAGGGCGAGGGTGAACACCTTGGTGATGGACTGGGCGGAGAACGGCTGGCGCCATTCGCCCACCCCGTACACCGTGCCGTCCAGCTCGGCGACGGCCATGCCGAAGCTGCGGGGGTCGCGGGCGGCGAGCGCCGGTATGTAGTCGGCGGCGCGGCCCCGGCCGGGGGTGTGCTCCAGCTCCTCGGCTATGCGCTCCAGGATCGGCAGGAAGGTGCGGGACGACGTCGTTGTCATGATCACCATTGTGCCTTCCCGCCGTTCCCGGAGCCCACTGGCACGTGCTCACGAGACTGGCCGTGATCGCAGGTCAGGCGACCGGTGCCCCCTGCCCGCGACGGTCTCGGGGCGCAGCAGCCCGGCAGGCGTCCCGGCCGGCAACCGGCCCTTCTCCACACAGTCTGGTCACCCCGCGGCCGGTGGCGAGGGTCTCCTCGGCGATCTCACCGGCGGGCATGCAGCCGATGCGCGGGCCGAGCGGGGTGACCGGTCCGACGGAGGTCTTCACGCTCGCGTGCAGCCGTTCGGTGGCCGCGGTGATGCCGTTCGCACAGCGCTCGGCCGGCGTCGGGTGACCCTGCTGCAGATGGGCGGCGGACTCCGCCAGGGAGCCCACGGGATGGACAGGAAGACGACCGCGACGGCGGGGGCGAGGCGGAAGTCGGTCATCCAGGGATCTCTGTTCCTGTGAGGGGCGCGCCGTCCGGCGGCGCAGCGGGCCGGCCTCGGCCGCCTGGGGCCCCGGCCAGCGGCGGCCCACACGGGCAGGCCGGTGTCGAGGAGGGCCAGGTCACCGGGCATGCCGTGACGCTCCTGGGGTCAGGCGGCAGGGGTGTGGTGGGCGAGGTGGTGGGGGAAGCGGATGCAGCAGGCGGCTGCGGCCAGGGCGGCGGCGAGCACCAGGGCGGCGCCGAGCAGGAGCGCGTCGTGGTAGCCGCGGCGCAGGAGCGGTGCGGCCAGCAGCGGGCCGAGGATCTGGCCGAGGCTGTAGCCGGTGGTGAGCAGGGCGATGGCGCGCGGGATGCGGAGGTGGGTGCCGATGGCCAGGGACATGGTGCTCACACCCATGAAGGTGGCGCCGAACAGGACGGCGGCGGCCAACGCCGGGACGCTGCCACCGGACAGAGCAGGCAGGGCGATGCCGATGGCCTGCAGCGACAGCGAGATCGTCAGCAGCGCGGGGCGGGACATGTGCTGGGCCAGTCGCATCCACAGGGCGCACGAGGGCAGCGCGGCCAGGCCGACGACGATCCAGGCGCCGCTGCCGATCCAGCCGGCTGCACCCTGCTGCAGGGCGGCGACCAGGAAGGTTCCGGCGATGATGTAGCCGATGCCCTCCAGGAGGTAGCTGGTCAGCAGGGCGGTGAACCAGCGCCGGGTGCGTGGCCGTTCGGCCGGGGCCGTGGCGGCGGGGGCCTTGGCGGCCGTGCCGCGCGACACCAGGTTCCAGGCGACGAAGGTGAGCAGCGCGTTGAGCACGGCGCACGCGAACCAGGCCGTCCGCCAGGAGCCGGCCTGTTGCACCGCCACCACGGTCAGCCCGGACAGGGCGATGCCCGCACCGACCCCGCTGAAAGCCCAGCCGGTCATGTGTTCGGCGTGCGCGGCGAGCCCGGCCAGCATGGCACTCGTCGCGATCACGAACACCAGGGCGCTGGCCGCGCCCGCGATCAGCCGCAGCGCCCACCAGACGCCGCCCTCGTGGGTCAGCGGCATCAGGGCGAAGGACGCCGCCAGGGCCAGCAGCCCGGTCCGCAGGGCGGCCCTTGAGCGCAGCAGCGCCGGGGCGGCGATGCCGAGCAGAGCGCCGGCCAGGTAGCCGATGTAGTTGGCGGTGGCCAGCGAGGCCCCCAGGCTGTCCGGCATACCCGCCTGGGCATGCATCAGCGGCATGATCGGCGTGTACGCGAACCGGCCCACGCCCATCGCGGCGGCCAGGGCGGCCGCGCCGCGCAGGATGGCCGGCCACGGGGATGCGTCCCGCGGACCGGCGTGGGGACGGGTGGACTGCGCAAGCACCTGTTTCATGGTCACTTTCCTTCGCGGGCTCCCTCGGGAAGGGGCTTCCTTCCTCGGAAGCGGGGCTACGTGATCGACGCTAGGCCGCCGGTACAGCGGACGGAAATGCCGGTTACGCTGCATCCATGTCACTCAGGCATAGTGCGAGGCGACGATGACCGCCCCGGGGCCCGCGAGCGCGTCCGGCGTCGAGCTGCGGCACCTGCGGGCGTTCGCCGCGGTGGCCCGGCGGCGCTCGTTCACGCGGGCGGCCCAGGAACTGCTGATCACGCAGCCGGCCCTGAGCCGCACCGTCGCCCAGCTGGAGACGCACCTCGGGGTGCGTCTGCTGGACCGGTCGTCTCGGGGCGTCGCCCTCACCGATACCGGCGCCGAGTTCCTCGTCCATGTGGAGCGGACGCTGGCCTCGTTCGAGGCGGCGCTGTCCGCGGCCCGGGGCGCGTTGACCCTGCGGCTCGGATTCAGCTGGCTGCTGCCCGACCCCTGGGCCCAGCGCGCCATCGCCGCGTTCGAGCGCGCGAGCGGGGCACAGGTCGAGCTGGTGCGCTGCGACGATCCACTGGACGCCCTCGCCCGCCAGAGCGTCGACGTGGCCCTGGTGCGCGGCGGCAGACCCGTCGGATCCGCCGTGCACACCGTGCACCTGTACGACGAGCAGCGCGTCGCCGTCCACGCTCGCGAGGAGACCGAAGACGACGGCAGGGAGGGCCGGGGTGCCCTGCGCTGGCAGGACGCCCCGCAGTGGACCCTGGTCGTCAACACCGCCAGCGGCACCACCGGCCCCTGGTGCTGGCCGGATGGGAACGGCCCGCGCCGCTATGTGGAGACCGCGAACTTCGACGAGTGGCTCGAATCGGTGGCCGCAGGACGCGGCCTCGGCATCGTCCCCGACGCCGCCGAACGTCGCATCCACCACCCCGCGCTGCGCTTCATGCCGCTGACCGGCGCACCGCCCAGCCCGCTCCGCCTCGCCTACCGCCCCGAGACCGGCACCGGCTCAGCGCTGCTGCGCCGCTTCCTCGATGCGGCTCTCGAAGCTGCCGTGACCTGCACGGATGCAGGCCAGGCATAGCTCCGACCGAAGCGGCATTTCCGCTTGCACCTGTTTCGTCCCTACGGTCGAGTTCGAGGGGAGGGACGGCCCGGATCATCCGGACCCCGAACCGCCCTTCCCTCACTCTCGACCTGACCGCCTTTCCCTCACTCTCGACCCAGGAGTTGCAGCAGCATGGCGTCGTCCTCCCCGCTTCTTCCCCGTCACGACGGCTCGGCCCTGGTGGTCGGTGGGCCGACGACCGTCCTCGACCTCGGCGGGCTCCGCTTCGTCTCCGACCCGACGTTCGACGACCCCGGCCCGCACGGCTACCTCACCAAGACGATCGGTCCGGCCGTCACCGGCACCCGACTCGCCGACGCGGACGTCGTGTTGGTCAGCCACGACAACCACGCCGACAACTTCGACGACTCCGGCCGCGCCTTCGCGTCGGCCGCCCCGCTCCTGCTCACCACCACCGGCGGAGCCGAACGGCTCGGCACCCCGGCCAAGGGCCTGGCCGCCTGGGACACCCACACCCTCACCCGCCCGGACGGCGGCGAGCTGACCGTCACCGCCGTGCCAGCCGTCCACGGCCCCGAGGACGGCGAAGCTGACGCGGACGGCGACATCAACTGCCAGACCATCGGCTTCGTGCTGTCCGGAGACGGTCTGCCGACCGTCTACATCAGTGGCGACAACGCCTCCATTCGCACGGTCGCGGAGATCTCTCGCAAGGTGTCACGCGTAGACGCGGCCGTCCTGCACGCCGGTGCCGCCCGCGTCCCGGGCAAGTTCCGCGAGCGCCCCGTCAGCCTGGACAGCGTCCGCGCCGCCGCGGCCGCCGCGATCCTGGGCGCCCCGGTCAACATCCCGGTCCACTACGACGGTTGGGACCACTTCACCGAGGGCCGCGAGGTCATCGAGCACGCCTTCGACGACGCGGGCATCACCTCCGTCCTGCGCGTCGCCGACCACGGCACGTGGCTCCCCCTCAAGCCCTGACTGCCCCTCGTCCCAAGGAAGTCCGCCATGCCTCTCGTCCGCATCGACCTGATCCGCGGCCGCGGCCCCGAGAACATCCGGGCCATCGCCGACGCCGTCCAGCACTCCCTCATCGACGTTCTGAGGATCCCCGAGCGGGACCGCTTCCAGATCGTCACCCAGCACGACCCCGAGGACATCATCGCCCTCGACGCCGGACTGGGATTCGAGCGCACCCCGGCGGGCACGGTCGTCGTCCACATCTTCACCCAGCGCGGCCGCAGCACCGGCGACAAGCAGCTCCTGTACCGCGCGCTCGCCGAGAACCTCGCCAAAGCCGGCGTCGACGGCAAAGACCTGTTCATCAGCTACTTCGAGAACGGCCCCGAGGACTGGTCGTTCGCCGACGGCCGCGCCCAGTACATCGAGGGAGACCTCCCCGTCCCGGCGAGATGACGGAACGCCTGGTTGCCTTCCCGGCCCGCGTACGGCGGTGGGACGGGACCCGCAGGAGGCACCCCGATGAGCGCCCAACCAGACCACGACCACCCCGCCTCCCAGCCGGACGGCGCGGCGCCCGCCGCGGCCGCCCAATTGCTCGGCCGGAATCCCTGCCATGAGGACGTGTGGCGCATGTCGCCGCCCGTCTTCGACGGGTGGCCACTGGCCGTTCCGGTCTGTGGAGACGACGAAACGGCTCGCGCTTGTACACCAGTTGGTGCGGCAGGCCGGCTGCGAGCCCGTGGTCGGCGGTGGTCTCGAACGAGCGGGACTCCTGGAAGCGACCGCCGCGCTCTACATCGGGCTATGGGTCGGCGAGGAGGCCGATGCCCAAGCAATCGCACCTCCGCTGGCCTATGCCGCCGGACCGACACACGAGGAACCAGAAGACGCCGGGAAGGCTTTTCGTCAGGAGTTCCGAACAGCAGGTCAGACGTGGTGTGGTGGCACTCGCCTGTCGAATGTCCCGGAAGAGACCAGGGAACGCGGCGACCTGCCCCGATGAATGGCTGATGGACGCTGACCTGCGCGAATGGTCTTTCGGCTGTTACATGCTCGTGCCGCTTGACGGGGCCGGAAGTCCCAGAAAGGCCCCAGGGGGATCCCACTGCCGACGGGTGTCTTTCGGCTCTTGCGACGCATGCGAATGGCGGCGCGGCGACTGATACCTTGAGGCCGTCGGCTTCCGCCACGGTCACACCACCGCCCGGGTTGCTGTCTGGGCACGCCTTGGAAAAGAGTTGCGGAACGCTGTCGATCCGGCCACGCCCCGTTCGACGTCATGATGTGCGGCGCCTCGCCACACGATGACGGGACACGACCTGACGAGGAAACACGTGGATCAACTGCTGAGAGTCATGAACTTCAACGTCTCGAGTGACGGAATCGGTGCCGGTGAGCACCAGAGTCTTGAGCGACCGTTCGGCCACGACCACCCCGAGAGGCTGTTCGCCTGGGCCGGAGCCACAGCGAGCTGGCCCATGCGCACGGATCCCGGCGGGAGCCGGGGCCTCGACGACTACTTCACGCGAGACTTCGCACGCAACATCGGTGCCGAGATCATGGGCCGCAACAAGTTCGGGCCCCAGCGTGGGCCCTGGCACGACCACGAGTGGCGCGGCTGGTGGGGAGATGAGCCCCCGTTCCACACGCCGGTGTTCGTCATGACCCACCACAAGCGTCCGTCGCTCACGCTCTCCGACACCACGTTCCACTTCGTCGACGGCGACCCGGCAACGGTCCTCGAACGGGCGCGGGAAGCGGCACAGGGCAAGGACGTCCGACTCGGCGGCGGGATCACCATCATCCGGCAGTTCCTTGATGCCGACCTCGTCGACACCATGCATGTGGCGGTCTCGCCGGTGAAGCTCGGGTCCGGACTACGGCTCTGGGAGTCCCCCGACGAGCTGCTGGACCGGTTCCACCTGGAGGTCGTGCCCAGCCCGAGCGGCGTGACGCACCACCTGTTCTGGCGAAGGTGACGCGAGCGCCCACTCCAGTTAGAGCTGCGAACAAAAGGGGAGTCCGGTCAGCTCGCGGCGTCCAGTGCGTGCGATCGCAAGGCGCCGGAAGGTCCTTGTAGCGGAGCTACCAGGACCTTTCGGCAACGCCGCGAGCGTGCGTGCCGGGCGTCGCGAGCCGGGCGCCCCTTTTGTTCGCAGCTCTTAAGGCCGGGGTGCTGAGGGGGCGTTTCCTCACGGTGGCCCGGGCCACCGCTTTGTCATGTCTACGACCTGGTCCTGTGCTCGCAGAGGCCGGTGTGCGCCTCGGGCGACGAACGCGGGCAGCAGGTGGTGGCCCCGGTCACCAACCGCGGTGACACCATCGGCGTGCTGGAGCTCTTCCTCCCTCACACCACCACGGAGGTGCTGGAACAGGTGGAGGAAGCCGCACACGCTCCGGCATGTCTCATCGTCACCGACAGCCGCTTCACCGGCCCCTACCAGCGGGGCCGGCGCACCCCGGGGTGAGTCTGGCCGCCGAGATCCAACGCCAGTTCCTGCCCTCACCCCCTGCGAGGCTGCCGAGTTCGCTCTCGCTTGCGCACTCGTTCCCGCCGACAGCATCGCCGGCGACACCTACGCCCACACTCTCGGCCACGACACCCCGCACCTGTTCGTCAGCGACGCCATGGGCCACGACGTCGGCGCCGCTCTCATGGCCACCCTCGCCGTCAACGCCTCCCGCGGCGCCCGCCGCGCGCCGAAGCCGACCTGGCCGACCCGGCCCGCCAGACCCACCAGGCCCTCCTCGGCCGCGGCCGCACCGCCTTCGCCACCGGCCAGCTGCTGCGCATCGTCCTGGACGGCAGCGGCGCCCAGCTCGTCAACGCCGGCCACCACTGGCCGCTCCTGCTGCGCGATGGCCGGGCCGGTGAAGTCTCCCTGGCCGCCGACCTGGCTTTCGGCGTGACCGTACAAGGCCGCTACCAGGGACAGGAATCCGACCTACGCCACGGTGACCGTCACGTGCTGTGCACCGGCGGCATGCAGGAACGCGGAGCCCGGAGTGCCGACCTGCCCCGCCTGCTGCGGGACAGAGCGGGTGAACACGGACGTGAAGTGGTGCGTGCCATGACCGCCGCGCTCACCGACGCCTGCGGTGGTGAGCGGAGAGACGATGCCACCGTGATGCCTGGACCGGCACGGCCCCCACACCACACCGGCGGTCGCGCCTCGAACGCCAGAGCCGACACCTGAAGCGATCCGGGCAGTGCGGTGAAGGGCGTACCGGGGTCACGAGGGTGTCACCGGCCGTGCACCTGCCCTTCCGGGTCGGAGAACCCCGACACTGCCCCGGCGGCCCCAGGGTTCCCCGAACGGGGCACGGCCCGGAGGTTGCCGCCTTCAGGCGGAGCCGGGGCTCCGGCACCCGGACGATGGCGGTCCGTCGCGGCGCCGACGCGCAACCCGCCTGCCCTGGACGGTGCGGGCCGCGGGGGCCGCTCAGAGGCGGTCGTAGATCGCCGACAGGTGATCCAGCACTTCTGCGGCCGACTCCAGGGCCGGGGCGTTGCAGGCGGCCAGCGCGGAGTGCAGGGCTTCGGTCAGTGCCTGCTGGCGCTGGTCGTGCCGCGCCCGGCCGGCGGCGGTGAGGGTGACCAGGACGGAGCGTTTGTCATCGCGGCCGCGGGTGCGGGTGACGTAGCCGGCCGCGACGAGACCGTTGACCAGTTGAGTGGTGGCGGCGCCGGTGGTCTCCGTGCCTTCGGCGAGCCCGCGGATGGTCAGGGGGCCCTGCTCGGCCAGGACCCGTAGCGCGCGGGCGTGCGTGAGCGAGAGCGCGCCGGGGGTGCGGGTGGCACGGCCGCGCAGCCGCGCGTCCGCCGCGCTGAGCCGGTAGGCGGCGCGGGTGAGACGGTCGAGCGCTGCCGCACGGACGGCATCCGGTCCGGACCGGGGCTGCGACTCGGACTCTTCGGAGCGGGGGCCGGACTGCTCGGACTGGGGCATGGAGGGCGTCCTCCCATCAGGGCGGGTGGGTTGACAGCAGCTTAGACTAAGTACTTACTAGATAAGTACTTAGGTAACTCGGCGGAAGAGGAATCCCCCATGACCACCCGTTCGACCGGCCAGAGCTGGGCCCTGGACATCGCGCTCGCCCAGGGCGGCTTCGACGCCCTGCACCCCGAGGCCAAGGGCACGCTGGAACTGCTCGGCCACGACCACACCGACTTCGACAAGGTCTTCGCGCTGGTCAAGAGCGGCGCGATGCTGCCCAAGGCATGGGCCACGGTCGCCGCGCAGGCCGAGGAACGCGCGGCCCACCACGAGCGGAACGGCTTCTCGCGCACCGCCTCCGACCTGTACGAGCGGGCCGCGGTGATGTGGGGCCGTGCCCAGTACTCGATCTTCGACGCCGCCGATCCGCGCAAGGCCGCGTTCCGTGAGCGCACCAACCACTGCGTCGAGCGCCTCGGCGTCCTGCGCGACGGACGCGTCCGGCGCGTCGTCCTGGACTTCGAGGGCGCGGAGATCTTCGCCCTCCTCCATCTGCCCGCCGCTGTCGTCCACGGCGCGCCCGCGGTGATCCTCGGCCCTGGGATGGACATGATCAAGGAGGACTACATCCATGCCGCCGAGCGCTACTACACCTCACGCGGCATGGTCGCCCTCTCGATCGAGGGGCCCGGGCAGGGCGAGTCCCGCGCCCGTGGCCTGACCGTGGACCTCGGCAACTACGAGCGCGCCATCAGCCGCTACGTGGACCACCTGGCATCTCTGCCCGAGGTCGACCCGGCCCGGATCGGCATGTTCGGGATCAGCATGAGCGGCTACTGGGGCTCACGCGCCGCGGCCACGGACCCGCGCCTGGCGGCACTGGCCGCGTTCGAGGCGGTGACCGGCGACTTCCACACCATCTTCGAACGCGCCCAGCCGACCTTCAAGAACAACTACATGTACATGGCCGGATATGACGACGAGGACGCCTTCGACCGCGACCTGGCCGCCCGCATGCCGCTGGGTGACCTCGTCGGGCAGATCACCTGCCCGGTCCTCTACGGCATCGGCGAGTTCGACGAACTCACGCCCCTCGACCAGGCCCTCGCCTCCTTCGAGCGCGTCCGTGCACCGAAGGAACTGCGCGTCTACGAGGACGAGTTCCACCCGCTGGGCGGCGTGGCCGCCGAGGTCTTCCGCTTCGGCGCCGAATGGCTCCAGCGCGCCCTCGACGGCGAACTGGCAGAGCCGGGCCGCGACGTCCGCCACTACGTCCACCGCGACGGCCGCACCACCGACGGCACCGCCCGCCCCACCTGGTGGCGGAGCACCGAGCAGTCGTAGCGCCTTGGAGTTCAGGACAAAAGCGGGCCCCGGCGGCCGGCGCCCACTTTTGTCCGGATCTCTTGCAGGCCGGCACGAGGATCCGGCCCCTGCTCGGTCGGCCTGCCCCGCCCCGGCAGGGCCGGCGTCCTCGCGGCGGCTGCCGGAAGGCCGGGCATCCACTCCAGCAGATCCCGGTAGCCGCGGATGGCGGCCCGGAAACTTCCGGTCGGTCAGGTGCCACCGACTGTGTCGATCACCGCGGCGTGGTGGGTGAGTCCGTGGGTGTCGGCTCCTGCGGTGATCTGCGCACCATCGTGCGTCATGCCGGTCATGTCCGTCCTTGTGGCATGTCCGCTCCGAGGCCGGCACGGGCCGATCGGGGGGGCAAGACAGTGACGGGACTTCTGGACCAAGCTCCTGCAAGATCACGAACGCCCGTCCCGCCGCGTACGCGGCGGTCCTGCCGGTGGAGCCGGCAAACCTTGAACAGGACAGTCGACGACGTCGGTCAGCAGATGAGTCAGGCTCACCAGCAGAACCGCCAGTCACATCCTCACTGCCGGTAACGAACGACCGGTAACAGGGTCTTATGTGAGCAGGGGGAGGAAGATCGTGTCGACGATCTCCTGGATGGCGTGCGCAGGCATCGGCGCCAGGTCCATGAGTACTTCGTGTCGGAGCAGGTCGAAGGGCAACCGCACGATGCGCGGAGTCAGCTTCGAACCATCGATCTCTCCTCGCTCGACGGCGCGTTGCACGACGGACTCGATCAGCGCCCACCTCTCCTCGATCAGGGACGCACGCAACTCGGCGGGCGTTGTTCCCGTCTCTTCGAAGTAGGCGGCCAGCTGTGCGGTCATGGCGACAGCGAACACAGTGAACGCCCCGTTGAGCTGTTCGAGCAGCCCGATCGTGTCATCGCGCAGGGATCCGGTGCCGGGATCGCTGAGCGAGAACTTGTCGCTGGCACGGCTGATGGCATCACGGACCAGCATGGCCTTGGTCGCCCAGTGACGGTTGACGACCGGGCGACTGGTGCCGGCGCGGTCCGCCACCGCGGCGAAGGTGAGGCCCGCATAGCCGCCTTCCATCAGCTCTTCCCAGGCCGCATCAAGTAGAGCGGCCTGCAGTTCTACGCCACGCCGACGGCGGCGGGGGGCGGGGTCCGGGCTTGCAAGATGCATGACTGCATCTTATTGTCGATTGAGGCGGACAGCAAACGGGCTGGCGCATTCCGTGCACACAGCTGCACTGTCGCCGCAGCTGCATTGACCGCCTCCTGCCATGAAGGGAAACACACGTGAACACCCACACCGAAGCACAGCAGTCCCCCCTCGTGACCGTCGATGTACACACCATGGGCCGCACCTTCGACGAGACCGAAGTCGACCGGTGGGAGCTCAAGGCCGCACGCCGGGCCTTGAGGAACCTGAAGAGCGTGGCAGGCGGCCAGGTGATGATGAAGCTGCTCGCCGGGCAGATCGACGCCGGCGACCGCTACCACAAGGAACTCGTCGCGGCCTCGGGCGGCACTTTCCGCGAGTCGAGCACCGAGTTCACCGTCCGCGGGCTCAGTGGCACAGACCTGGCCGACTGGTTCGCCGCGCAAGCCGGCACCGGCCGCTTCCAGGACAAGTCACTGCTCCTCAACGCCCACCCCGAGCACTACGTCGAACCGCCCACCTACACCGGCGGCATGGTGGAGACGATCGGCGGCCACCTCACCCGGTTCAAAGTCTCGGTAGCACGCGAACTGCCCGCCACCGTCAGCGCCTTCCTCGACACGTCCTACCCGGTGACGCTGATGAACGCTCTGCTCAGCCTGGACGACGGTACTCCCTTCGCGTACTGCCTGCACCGGGCGCGGAACACCGAGACCGGTGCGGACGTGGTGGTACGCGTCGTCTATCCGTCGGCCGCCCCGGACTCGATGATCGAGGGACACTGCGAGCACCTGGCGATCGAATTCCGCAACTGGATCCGTAACGCGGCCGCCGCGGCGCGCTGACCCGGCGAAGGCCACGCTCATGGATTTCAAGGGGAAGAACGCACTGGTCACCGGCGCCGGTGCAATCGGTGGGCCGGGGTACGCGGTGGCGGGCATCCTCGCCTCCGGCGGTGCTGATGTCACGGTCACCGGACGGGACCCGGGGCGCGGTGCCCAGGTCGTTGAGAAGCTCGGCGGGCGAGTCGCTTCCTGCCGGCAGATCTGAGCGAGGTCGAGGACGTGCGACGGCTCGCCTGCGCGGCCGCTCCCGTCAACAATCTTCGGGCATGGCATCTCGTGGGCCTCGCCGACGCTGACCCACTTCACCGGCCGACCGGGATCCAGGGCGGTGGCTTCCAGGTCTCCCAAGACACAGCGGATCTGCTGAAGAGTCCAACCGCCGGGGAGCCGGATGTCCGCGATCCGTGCTTGTTCCCACCTCGGTCCATTCGCCGAGCAGGGTGCGGTGGAGGCGTTCGACCTTGCCGTTGGTCTGCACCCGGCAGGGCGGGGCACAGCGGGGGTGATGCCCAGGTCCCGGCAGGTGTGGCGTCAGGTGCTCTCGGTGCAGGCCCGGGTGTTGTCGGTCAGGACCCGTGCGACGGTGACGCCCTCGGAACCTCCGGCCGGCCCTGGCCCACGTGAACACCTGATGCTTCAGGAGATCATCGGTGAACCGGAATGGGCCGACCTTCTCACCCCCGCCCACCGGCGCGGCCTGACCTCCCTCCACCGGTCCCACGGCCGCCGTACCGCGAAGTCGACCTCGACACAGGCACCCGTTTTGAACCTCGCGGGATCCGCCACGGCGGCCGGCCCGCGTGCGGCAGCAGATGATCAGCAGCCGGCCCACTGAAGGCGCATCACATGGAGCGCCGCGGCCCCCCAGCAGGCGCCCCGAGCGCCTGCACCTCCGCGTAAGAGAGAGTGGCGAGTTCCGTCGGCAGGCCGTCGCGGATGGCCCTCGCAGTGTTGACAGCCGCCGCCAGGGCGCTGCGGTAGAGCAGCGAGCCGAGACTGATCCTGCGGACACCCAGCGCGGCCAGATCGGTGATGGTGGGCCCGGTCGGCGTGTAGAGGATATTGAGCGGGACGGTGAGGGTTGCCGTGAGAGCGGCAATCCTGTCCGGATCCGACAGCCCTGGCACGAACGCCCCGTCCGCACCGGCCTGTTCGTACACCGCGAGACGCGTCCCGGTCTCTTCCCTCCGGCATCCGAGCCAGTAGGTGTCGGTGCGGGCGTTGACGAACAGCGCCGGCACGGCGGCCTTGACCGCTGCGATCTTCGCGGCGTGCAGCCCCACGGGGGCGAGGGTGCCGTCCGAGCGTCCGTCCTCGAGATTGACCCCCGCCGCGCCTGCGTCGTACAGCCTTCTGGCCAGCTCGGCCACTTCCTCCGGGTCATCGCTGAAGCCCCCTTCGATGTCGACGGTGAACAGGAAGGATCCCTGTCCGAGCCGGCGGGCCAGGGCCAAGGTCTCCTCGGCAGTCGCCGCCGCCCCGTCCTGCAGGCCGGCGGCAGCGGCGACGCCAAGACTCGTGGTGCCGATCGCCTGGAAGCCCTGCGCCGCCAGAATCGCCGCGGAGGCGTAGTCCCAGGCGTTGGGCAGCAGCAGCGGGGTCACCTGGTCGTGCAGACGGGCGAAGGCGCTCCGCGGGCGCTGGAGCAGGCCGTCGGCCATGGCGAGGGCGTGGGCCCGGCCGGGGCAGACCCTCGGCGGTGCGCCGAAGGTGAGGGGCACGGGGTGGGCACGGTTGGCAGTCGCAACGTCCAGGAGCACCGTATCGCCCTCGGCGATCTCTCGACCGGCGACCCGGGTGGCACGAGCGGCGACCCGACGCATGGCTGCTACCGGCGGAACTTCCCGGAGCGCCCGGGCCAGCGGTACGTCGCTGCCGGCCGCGGCCTCCACCAGCGCAGCCGTCGCCGCGCAAGCCTGCACCAGCAACCCGATGCGGTTGGCGGCAGCCTCCAGAGCGGCTCTGGTGGTGGGCCCTGGCACCAGCTGCGCCACCAGCCAGGTCACCGCCTCGTCCGCGGTCGCGTCCGCACCTCCGAAATAGGCCCCCGCCACCACGGTCACCGCTTCCGCAACCGCCCCGGGATCCGGCATCCCCAGAGCCTCGGCAAGGGTACGCACCACCCGTACCCGGGCCTCCCCTTCGGGCCCTGCCGCAACCGCCCGCCGTAGTGTGGCGGGCTCCAGCCGGGCCAGTTCGGCCTCCACCAGAGCCCGCCGTCGCCGGTGCGACTCACCGGAGCTGAACCGGGCCACGGTGGCACGCAACCACGCGACGCTAGCTCCCGCCGGACCACCGTCCGCAGCAGGCAGCTCCGGGACGAGCGCCGGGTCGGCGAGCGCCGCCGAAATATCCTCATAGCGGTCGAACTCATGCATCGTCTGCGTCATGACCCTGACCCTAGGACCGGAACAGTTCGGCATCCCCCGAACCATCCCTGCGCCATCATGTCCTCATGCCCCCACTCGCCGAGAGCGCCGGCCTGTTCACCGACCGTACCGAGCGCGGCGCGGTGACCCGCTGGTCGGCAGGAAGTTCCACGTCTCCTGCAGCGACTCGGGTACCACGCGGCTGAGCACCGACTCGGCTTCAGACCGCCGGTCCCCGCACGGTGGGACCCCAGGCGCGAGGAGCAGGCCGTGCCCCGAGGCTGCTATGTCTTGTCAAGCGGCTTGAGCGAGGTCCTCCGCGTTCGGCTGGTTCCGCCGTTCGAGGATCTCGAAGATCTGGCGGCAGATGTTGCGCTTGAGGCATCGTTGGGCGTCACGAGGGCTCTTGCCCTCGCTGACGCGTCGGGCGACGTACGCCTTCGTGGCGGGGTCCAGCCTCATCCTGATCAGCGTGATGGTGTGCATTGCGCGGTTCAGCTGGCGGTCTCCGCCGCGGTTGAGACGATGCTTGCTGGTTAGGCCCGAGGAGGCCGGGATCGATGCGACACCAGCGAAGGAGGCGAACGCGGCCTCGGAACGGAATCGGCCCGTGTGTGACCAGCTGACCAGGATCTGAGCTGCGGTGATCGGACCGATGCCGAGCAACTCCAGAAGCCCTGACGCGTGTTCACGAACGAGCGCAAGCAACTCGTTCTCCAGCTCGCGGGCCTCAGCCTGCAGATGCCGAACGCCCTGAGCCGTCAAACGAAGAGCACGGATCGTCATGCGGTGTTCGACAGACAGCGCGGGGCGGTCGCGAAGGGCCGCGCAGCGCGCGACTTGCTGTGACCGGCTCAGGCGGCGGAGTTCGGCTCGGAGGTCGTCCGGCGCTGAGATGATCAGGGCCTTGAGCTGGTTGATGGCCGCAGTGGAGGCGTGCACGGCCCCCTGCCGGGTGGTCAGCAGCACGCGCATGGCCTCACGTTCTCCGCGTTTGCGGGGTTGGATGACGTGTTCGGTGGCCAGAGCTTCGCGGGCTGCGCGGATGGCGTCGAGCATGTCCGTCTTGTGCCCTCCGCGGACCGGAGGACGCTTGGGGCGGCAGACCTCGACGACGCGTTCGCCGGCGTCCTCGAGGAATGCGGCAAGGCCGGCGCCGTAACTGCCGGTTCCTTCGAGTGCCCAACAGCGGCGACCAGGCACGTGCGAGTGAGCGAAGTCGAGAAGGCGCTGGTAGCCGCGTGCGTGGGCGGGTGCGTCGGTGGTCTCCAGGACGGCGCCGATGGGGTTGACGGCGTTCCCCTCTGTCGAACAGATGACCTGGGGGTGGTGCCACCGGGCCCGAGAGGCGCCGTTGGAGACGCTGATGAGAGGTCCGACTTCCGCCGCCTGGCCTGGCCAACGCCCGGCCGTTTGCGGGCGGCAGGTCTGCCTACTGACTTCGGCTTGTCAGGGTGACGCCGGTTCGTCGAGAGCCAGGCCGGTGCCCACTATGAAACCGTCGAGGGTGCCTGGCCGGTACTGGAGGCG
>NZ_JBEYJA010000021.1:0-127982 GCF_040703815.1 Streptomyces sp. NPDC006743
GGACCCGCAGGTGTCCTTCCCGTTCGCGGAACTGCCGGGCGGCGGCCAGGTTGACCGCGCGCATCAGGAGGCGGCCCGGCCGGCGACTACGGCTGGACCCGTCCGGTCACGGGCACTTGGACCCCGCAGGCCCTCAGCAGAAGTCGTAGGACGAGATCTGGTCGTCGATCCAGTCCGGGAGGGTGTACCACCACTCCCAGGCGTGGATCTGGAACACCTTGCCCTTGTTGTTCGCGTCGCTGTAGAAGCAGAGCGTGTTCGGGGTGCGGTTCTTCAGCGAGGAGATCGTGTCGTTGAAGCCCAGGTTCCGCAGATCCCCGACCTGGGGGTACGAGGAGGCCCGGCACTCCCCTCCGTAGTCGCGGTCGGCGAACGTGACGAGGACACCGTCGTGGTCGTGCGCGGCATCGCAGTGGTAGGCGGCGGGCGCCGCCTGGGACGGCCAGGCGGTGCCGCTGAACAGGGCCGCCGTCACCCCGAGGACGAGAAGCATGTTCCGGATTCTTCGCATGGGTTTTCCTCTCTGTGCTGTCCGTCGCCGCCACGGCCCTGTTGCCGGGGCGGGCGGACATGTCCGTGTCGGACCCGGACGGGGGAACCGGGCGCGCCGGCGGCCGTGCGCGTGACGCGGCCGGCGCGTCCGGGGCCGGGTCCTACAGGGGCGCGAATCGCGTCCCGCGGGCGCGCAGCGAAGCCAGCGCCGTGTCCAGCGCCGTGACGGTGTGCGAGCGGTCACCGCCGCCGTCGTGGCAGAGGACGATGTCGCCCGCCCGCGCGCGGGCCACCCGCTGCGCGATGCGTCCGGCGGGGGGCCGGCGCCAGTCCTTCGGATCCACCGTCCAGTCCACCGGCGTCAGGCCGTGGTGCCGTACGGCGGCGAGGACCGACCGCGACCAGCCGCCGGCCGGGGCCCGGAAGAGGACCGGGGTGACGCCGGTCTCGTCCGCCACCACGCGCTGGGTCTCCGCGATCTCGTGGTCGAGCGCGCCGGCGGTCAGCGCGGCGAACGGCTGGCGGTGGGTCAGGGAGTGGTTGCCGAGCCGGTGTCCGGCGGCCAGGACCCGGCGCAGCAGCGCGGGATGCGCTCTCGCCCGGGTGCCGACCACGAAGAAGGTGGCCCGCACCCCGTGGGAGTCGAGGACGTCGAGCAGGGCCGGCGTCCAGCGGGGGTCGGGGCCGTCGTCGACGGTGAGGGCCAGCGGCGGATCAGGGTCCCGCCCACCGGCAGGACCGGGCGGGACGCGGAAGACGGGACCCCGCCCGAGGGCGGGACCGGTTTCCGCGCCGCCGGTGAACCGGGCGCGCAGTGCCTCGGCCCGGCGCACCAGGCTCCAGGCCGCCTGTGCCCCCAGGGCCCGTACCGCCCGAGCGGACGTCTCAGGTGCCATGGGACGCCTCCCCCGCGAGGGCGAGGGCGCGCCCGCCACGGCGTCCGGTCGCCAGGCGGCCCGCCAGGACGGCCGTGCCGGCGCCCAGGACCTCGGTGACGGTGCAGCACAGGCGGCTGGCCAGGGCGGCGGCCCCCGCCTGCGCCCAGGGCAGGTCCGCCGTCAGGACCACCATCAGGACGACCTCGCGCACGCCCGCTCCGCCGGGCACGACCAGAGCGGCGGCGCCCGCCGCGGCGGCCAGGGCGAATCCGCCCACGCACAGACCGAGCGAGGCGGCGCCGGAGGCTCCGAGCACCACCGAGATCATCCACAGGTGCGCACCGCCGACGACCCAGGACAGCACCTCCCACACGACGGCCCGGCGCAGGTCGCCGTCCGCCACCCGCAGGTCGGGCGCGGGCCTGCGCAGGAGCTTGGCCGCGCCGCGTGCTGCCCGCAGGACGGCCCCCGGTCTCCAGAGCAGGCCCGCGAGGGCGAGGGCCACCGGCAGCAGCCACCACGCGCCGTCGCCCATCACCCGGGGGGCGGCGAGGACGCCCACGACGGCGGCCGTGAGCAGCACCACCACCGAGTTGAGGACGTACGCGGTGACCATGCGCTGCGCCGGGACGCCGTTGCGCCGTCCCAGGTGCACCCCGGCCAGGGCGCTCCAGAAGGGGCCGGGCAGGTACTTGCCGAGGACGGTCGCACCGAAGATCTCGGCGGTGGGCCCCCAGCGCAGGACGGTTCCCACGCCGGCCAGCGTGCTGCGCCAGGACGCCATGCTCAGCGCCAGTCCCGCGAGGTTGACCACGGCCGAGCCGGCAAGCCAGGGGGCCGCGCCCTCGCGGGTCAGCAGGTCGGCGATGACCGGGCCGCTGCCGTCCAGGGCCCGCCACATGCCGTACGCGGCACCCCCGACCAGCACCGCGGCCAGCGACCGCCGCACGGGCCGGGACCACTTTCGTCTCCCGGTCCGGGAGTCGGGGTCCGGGCCGGTCCCTGTCCGGGAGTCGGCGTGCGAGCCGGTCCCTGTACGGGAGTCGGCGTCCGGGCCGGTCCCCGAGCCGGACCCGGGTGCGGAGTCGGTGTCCGAGGGAAGGCCGGAGTCGGAGCCGGCGTCCGTGCCGAGGCCGGAGCCGCCGTCAGGACCTGAGCCCGGACCGGGCACCGCGACGCGTATCCCCGCCGGCTTCCGGCCGGCGCCACCGCCTGCCCCGGTGCGGCCGAGGCCGACGGTCACCGGCTGCTCGGGGCACTCGGCCCCGGCCGCGTTCTCGTCACGGCGGGCCACGGTCATCCGGTGCCCCCTTCCGCGTGCTCGGAGGCCGGGACGGGCACCGTGTCACGCGGCTCGCGGGGCGGACCGGCCGGCGCGGGACGGTGGCCGGCCGGAGCGCCGAAGCCGCGGTCGAGCTTGCTGCGCAGCCACCCGGTACCGGCCCCCAGCGCGATCTGGAGGTTCACCAGCAGGTGCAGGGCGACGAACAGGGGCACGAAACCGGTCCCGCGCCGCCGCCGGACGAACCGCAGCAGCGGCAGATCGGCGCAGGCGAAGGCCAGCAGCCCGAGAAGGGGCAGGGCAGCGAACCGGGGGACGGCGAGAGCGGGCAGCGTCGCCACGGTGAACAGCGCCGCCGCGACCCCCGCCATGCTGTTGGCCCGCAGCGCGCCCGGCCGGCGCCGGTGGGCGGCGGCGAACGGGAGCAGGTACTGGGCCCGGCGGAACTGCTCGCGCAGCATCGGCCCGAGCCGGTACTCCTCGTCGTGGGCGGCCTCCACCTGCGCGGTGAGCAGGATGCGGTAGCGGGCGGACAGCCGCTCGCTGTACTCCACGTCCTCGCTGTCGCGCAGCGCGGGGTGGAAGGGGCCGACATCCTCGAAAACCCGTCGGGGCACCGCCGCCGCCGCGAAGAACGCGGTGGGGGTGGGGCCCACACCCTTGAGCCGCCAGTGGTGGGCGTGCAGGGTGCGATACCACTCCACCGGGCCGTCGTCCACGAGGGGTTCGGGGGCGATGACGCCGTGCACGCACCCGAGTCCCGGGTCCTCGGCCAGGAGCCGTACGGCGTTCTCCAGGGAACGGGGCGAGAGGGCCTCGTCGGAGTCGAGGAAGAAGAGGATGTCACCGCGTGCGGCGGCGGCCCCCGCGTTCCGCGCGGCGGAGACCCCCTGGTTGGTGGTCGCGCGCAGCACCCGGCAGCCGAAGCGTTCGGCGATGTCGGCGGACCCGTCGGTGCTGGCGTCGTCCGACACGATGATCTCGAAGGGCGGGAGGGTCTGCCGGCGCAGCGATTCCAGGCACAGCGGCAGCGTCTTGGCGTAGTTGTAGTTCGGGATGACCACCGAGACGCGGGGCGGCGGGGCGCCGCCGGCGCCGTCGTCGCGTTCCGGTGGGGCGGGGTGCGGGCCGGATCCGGTCACAGGGACACCTCCAGGACCTGGGCTCGGTGATCGGACAGGTGGTGCATGTCGTCGAAGCGGTAGCGGTCGACGGTGACCGGGCCGGTGGAGAACGCCCAGTCAAGCCGCCACAGCCCGAGCACGGGGACCAGCTCGTTCCACGAATGGGGGTACAGGTCGGTGCCGCTGTCCGCGGCGTCCCGCATGGTGCTGCGCAGCTCCTGCATCTCGCCCATGGCGGGACTGCTGTTGAAGTCCCCCGCGACGAGGGCGGCCGCGCTCTTCGCGCGCTGCTCGCGCAGTTCCGCGTTCAGCCCCCGGAACTGCGCCGTCCTGGTGCGCTGACGGTCACGCAGCATGCCGAAGACGCTGGGGGAGATGAGCTGGGGGCCGGGGTCGATCTGCACGGGGATGTGGACGTTGTAGAGCGACAGGGGCCGCCCGTGCACCCGGATGTCGACGCGCAGCGTCTTGACCGCCCGGTACACCTCCAGCCAGGGCGCGTCGGGCCGGCCGGCGACCGACTGGCCCGTGCCGACGAGCTTCGAGCCGATGACCGGGTACCGCGAGAGGGTGATGAGTTCCCCGCGGGTCACGACGTGGTACCCGGGGAACTCGCGGTGGATACGGGCCAGGTCGTCGACGGGCCGGAGGTTCTCCTGCCGGTAGTCGACGCCGTGGAGGTACTCCTGGAGCAGGTAGACGTCGGCCCGCTGGGCCCGCAGGGTCCGCCAGAAGCTGTCCTTGTCGACGTCCTGTCCCCACCAGGTGGTGTTCCAGGAGACGATGCGCAGGTCCCCGGCGGTGGAGGACACGTGGTGGGTCAGTGCGGCGAGCCGGACCCCGTTGCGCGGCCAGCTGACGCAGGCGGAGACCAGCGCCAGGGCGCACACCAGGAGCAGCGCGGCACGGCGGGAGGCGAACTGCGGCACCCGGCGCCCGGCCACCCGGGAGCCACCGGACCCGCCGCCGCTCGCACCCGCCCGCGGACCTGGGCCGGCGGCCGGGTCACTCGAGCCGGCGGTGGCTCTCGCTCCGGGCCCTTGGACACCGGCGGTGGCTCTCGCTCCGGGCCCTTGGACACCGGCGGTGGCTCTCGCTCCGGGCCCTTGGACACCGGCGGTGGCTCTCGCTCCGGGCCCCTGGGCACCGGCGGTGGCTTGCGCAGCATGCCCCTCGGTACCGGCGGGGGCCTTCACTCCGTCCCCGGCTGCGTCCCCTTCGGCACCGGCGGTGGCGTTCCGCCCGTCCCGTCCCTTCCGCCGCAGCCCGCTGACGCCGGCCCACACCATCAGGAGCACCGGGACGAGCAGGAAGGCGATGGGCGGTACGAGGTCGGGGACGAGCATGACCCACCACCGGCCGCTGAGCAGCCGCTGCACGAGCGCGAAACAGGTCCAGAGCACGGCCAGGGCGGTCAGCAGCCGGGGGCGGCGGTGCCGCCGGACCCGGTCGGTGCGCGCCTTTTGCTGCCGGCCGCCGCCGGCCGCCGTCCCGGTCCGCGGGGCGGCGGTGGCCCGCGCCGCCGCCCCTTCGGCGGGCGTCACAGCGCCGGGGCGACGGACGGGACCGTCCGGTCGCGGTCGTACAGCCTGCGGAACGAGGGCGAGCAGAGCCAGTGCACCACGCCGAAGACCACGCCCACCGCCACGGTGAGGTTGAAGGCCAGCTGGACTCCGATGAAGCTGGGCATGAAGGCGAGGCCGCGGCGGGCGGCGACGAACCGGTACATGCCGAAGTCGAGGCCGATCACGGTGCACAGCAGCAGTACCGGCAGCAGCCAGGCGGCAGGTCCCAGCAGGGCGGGGGCCGCGAGGGAGACCGCAGCCAGCAGCGAGACCAGGCTGGCCCAGGAACGGGAGGCCGTCTCGAAGCCCTTGGCGAACCTCCTGCGCCGGGCGTAGAGGGGGATGCGGAGCCGGGCCCGGGTGAAGATCTTGCGTATCAGCGGCCACATCTCGTGGTCGTCGTCGTGGAAGCCCCGGATGACGGGGGTCAGGAGCAGGTCGTAGCGCCGGCTCAGCCGCTGCCCGTAGTCGACCTCCTCGGTCTGCCGCAGGTTCGGGTTGAACGGGCCGATCTCCTCGAAGACCTCCACCCGCAGGGCGCACATCGCGGAGATGAGGAAGCTGACCGTGCCCTCGGAGCTGGTGCGCCAGTAGTAGGCCTGCAGGCACCGGCACTCCTCGACGAGGCTGTCCCGGATCAGCGGCTCCGGCTCGTACATGCCGCAGACCGCGCCCGCCTCCGGGTGGGCGGCGAGCAGGTCGACCGCGGCCCGGACGGCACCGGGCCGCAGCGCGACGTCGGAGTCCAGGAAGAAGAGGATGCTGCCGCGGGCGTGCGCCGCCCCGGTGTTCCTGGCGGTGGCCACGCCGCTGTTGGTGCCGGTGCTCACCACCCGCACGCCGTGCGACCGGGCGATCTCCAAGGAGCCGTCGGTGCTGCAGTCGTCCACGACGATGATCTCGAGGTTCGGGTAGTCCTGGTCCTTGGCGGACTGGATGGACAGGCCCAGGGACCGCGCGTAGTTGTAGTTCGGGATGATCAGTGACACCAGTGGTTCTTCCACGGTGGTCCTTTCCGGGTTCTCGGGTCGTGTCGACGGGTTCTCGGGTCGTGTCCACGGGCTCTCGGGTCGTGTCCACGGGCTCTCGGGCCGGTGGCCCGGGAGCGGGCGCCCCGGGGCGGGCGCCGGAAGGCTCGGGTCCGTCAGGACAGGAACGCGAACAGGCCCGCCCATGCCACGCCGCAGCCGATGAGCAGCCGGTCCCTGAACAGGGTCCGCACGGGGTCGGCGCCGCCGCCGCCGACCAGCAGCACCTGGAGGTAGCGGAAGACCGCGAAGACCGACACGGTCAGGGTGAGGAAGGCGAACGCGGTGGCGGTGCCGCTCGGTTCGGGTGCGGCCGTCAGGTAGATGCCCACGGCGACCGCGGTCAGCGTGGCGCTGATCATGGTCAGGCAGTCGATGAACTGGACGGAGTACCCGGCGAGGGCCGGCCGGTGCTCGCCCGCCACGTCCAGCAGTTCCCTGCGCCGCTTGCCGAGGACCAGCAGCATGCAGCTGCTCAGCACCGTCAGCAGCAGCCAGCAGGAGGGCCGGGCACCGATGGCCAGGTAGCCCTGGACGGCACGCAGGACGAAGCCGAGTGCGACCACGAACGAGTCGACGAGCGCCACGTGTTTGAGGTGGTAGCTGTAGGCGAGGTTGAGTGCGAGGTACGCCAGGACCGGCCACGCCCTGGCCGGTGAGGCGAGGACGACGCCGGCGGCCAGCGCGGCGGCGACCCCGGCGAGGTACGTCCAGGCGGCACGGGGTGACAGGGCGCCCGAGGCGAGCGGCCGGTGGCTCTTGGCGGGGTTGAGCCGGTCACGCTCGCGGTCGGTGAGGTCGTTGAGCACGTAGACCGCGACCGAGGCGAGGGTGAACAGGGCGGTGGCCCACAGGACCGCGAGGCCCGCGTGCACCGCGCTGGGGTGGACGAGCACCGCGGGCACGACGATGACCAGGGGGTTCTTGGCCCACTGGTAGGGGCGGGACAGGCGCAGCAGGGCACGGGCTGTGCCCGGCGCGTGTTTCTCGCCGGCGGTTGCCTGCCCCGGGGCGGGGGAGGCGGTGGCCGGAGCGGCCGGCGGGCCGGCGAGGGCGGGTGAAGCGATGGGAGGTGGAGCGATGGGAGGTGAAGCGCTGGGGGGTGAAGCCGGGGGGACGGTGGGGGACGACGGACGGGCGGCGGGGGCCACCGGGTTGACACCGTGCATGGCTCTCCTCGAACCGGCGGGAGGGGGGAGTGGGTTGCTGACCCGTTCTCGCGACGGTTCAGAAGACCGCCTTGGCGAGCCGGAGGGCGCCCTGCTGCCAGGGGTCACGGCTGGTCCGGCCGCCCGGCCGGCCGTCGGCGCCGCGGTGTTCGGACCGCCACCACTCGAAGCTGCGGGAGATCGCCTCGCGGTTGGAGTAGCGGGGCTCGAAACCGAGCCGCTCGCGGATGCGGGAGATGTCCATGCAACTGTCGGCGCGGAGCTTGTGGATGAGCCGCATGTAGACCGGCGACAGACGGGCGTGCGCCAGCAGTTCGAGCACCGCGACGGCGGGCCGCATGGGCAGTCCGATGACCCGCTTGCCGTGTCCGGCGGCGTCCAGAACGGTCTGGAAGTCCTCGCGCAGGGTGCCGTACCGGGCCGCGCCGACGTTGAACTCCGTGTTGACCACGTCGGCCGGGGCCTCGGCGGCCAGCAGGACGGCGTCGACGAGGTCCTCGACGTCCAGCATCTGGCTGCGTACCCGGCCGGAGCCGAGCACGGGGAAGTGGTGGCCCTCGGCGGCCCATTCGAAGAGCATGGCGAAGATGCCCAGCCGGCCGGGGCCCAGGAAGGTCTTGGGACGCAGCACGGGCACCACCAGGCCGTCGGCCCGGGCCTTCTCCACGAGTTCCTCGGCCCGGGCCTTGGCCCTGCCGTAGGGGTCGATCGGGCTGCGGGGGTAGGTCTCCGGCGTCGGGACCTGCGAGGGCAGCCCGTAGACGGAGCCGGTGGAGAGGTGGACGACGCGGGGGACGTCCTGGCTCGCGGCGGCGGCCAGGACCGTACGGGTTCCCTCCACGACGATCGAGTCGATCTGCGTGGTGGCGTAGCTGGGCAGGGCCGAGGCGCTGTGCACCAGCAGGTCGGCGCCGCGTACGGCACGCCGGACGGCGGCACCGTCGCGGATGTCGCACGTCACCAGCCGGCCGGCCGTGGCGTCGGCGCGGTGGGTGAGGTCGAGGCCCACGACCTCGCAGCCGTTCTCGGCCAGCCGCCGGGCCAGCGCGGTGCCGAGCATGCCGCTGCTGCCGGTGATCACCACACGACGGAGCACAGGGTCACCTCCCGTACAGGAGCGGGCATGGAGATACGTGTGAACGCGGACTGTTTCATTGATGTTTCCGTTCAGTGAATCGGACGGAAAAGCCAGCTCAACACCGGGTGTGAGCCGTGCCGGAGTCGGTCGGACACGTGTCGGAACGATGGCATGGCACTCAGTGCCGAGTGAAGACACGTCATGATCTGATGAGGCGTCAGAAAAATCTTCCGGTCAGTCTGGCGAGCCGGAATTCGCCGCTCCGGTCCCCGGGTTCCTGTTCCGCAGCGCCGTCGTGCGGGGGAACAAGTGCGAAGAATGTTCTGACCTCCGCGGCCGCTCGCACTCAAAGGAGCGCGTGCACCGTGCAGGTGAGGCGGGGGAGTGTCCGAAAGGCGCTCCGCCGATCCCGGGCGGAAGTCATCCGAAGAGTGGCCGGATCGGAACCGCGTGATCACGGAACGTCATCTGCCACTTGCATATGTGTGTGTCTCCCGACGTAATGTGCCGGGCCATGGACACCTGGAGAGACAGACGGCTGGGCGGCAGCGACATCAGCACCGGGGCGCTCGGCCTGGGGTGCTGGGCCATCGGCGGCCCCTGGCAGGACCGGGACGGCAACCCGCTGGGCTGGGGAGCCGTCGACGACGACGAGTCCGTGGCCGCCGTCCGCCGCGCCCTGGACCTCGGCATCACCTTCTTCGACACCGCCGACACCTACGGCGCCGGTCACAGCGAGCGCGTCCTCGGCCGGGCGCTGCGGGGACGCAGGAGCGAGGCCGTGATCGCCACCAAGTGGGGGAACGTCTTCGACGAACGGACGAAGACCCTGACCGGCAGCGACGACTCACCCGGACACGTGCGCCGCGCGCTCCTCGCCTCGCTGGAGCGCCTGGGCACCGACTACGTCGACCTGTACCAGCTCCATCTGTCCGACACACCGCCCGAACGGGCCCTCGCACTGCGGGAGACCTGCGAGGACCTGGTCCAGGAGGGCCTGGTGCGGGGCTACGCCTGGAGCACCGACGACCCGCGGCGCGCGGCGCTCTTCGCCGACGGGACGAACTGTCTCGCCGTCCAGCATGCGGCCAACGTCCTCCAGGACGCTCCCGAGCTGTTCGCCCTCTGCGCGGCCCGGGGACTGACCAGCGTCAACCGCAGTCCCCTGGCGATGGGGCTGCTGGCGAAGGCGGCGGGGGCCGGGAGCGGGGCCGGCGCCGGTGACATCCGCGCGGTGCCGCCCGCCTGGCTGACGTGGTACGGCCCCGGCGGCGTGCCCGCACCCGACTGGGCCCGGCGCGTGGCGGCCGTCCGGGAGGTGCTGACGAGCGGGGGACGGACCCTGGCCCAGGGAGCCCTCGCCTGGCTGTGGGCGCGCAGCCCGCGGACGCTGCCGATCCCCGGGTTCCGCTCCGTCGCGCAGGTCGAGGAGAACGCCGGGGCGCTGGAGCACGGTCCGCTGGAGGAGAACCTGATGAAGGAGATCCAGGTCCTGCTGGGCGCGTGAGGGCCGGGGTGCGCGGCCGGCGGTCAGGTCGCGCACCCCGGAGCGGTGAAACACATGTGTCCAGCGCCCGGACCGCCGTACCGAGCCCTGAAGGGCGGCGCCGCGGACGGATTCCGGCGGCGCGAGGACAGCCGACTGAACCAGGGGTTCCCACCTATGACAGACGTTCGTGCCATCGATGCCCCGGTGGAGGAGTTCACCGAGGACGGCTTCCTCGTCCTCCCCGGCTTCCTGCCGTCCGGCCTCGTCGACCGCCTGGTGCCCGAGGTCGACCAGTGGGTGGACTCGGGCCGGCGGCAGCACTCCATCGACGCGTGCCGGCCCGGCGCACGGCCCCCGCTGACCGTCGAACTGGACCTGGAGGCACACGGGGAGCTGGCGGTGTACCCGCCGCTCATGGACCTGCTCGCCCACCCCGCCCTGCTGGGCGAGTCCTTCGTCTTCCACCACCTGCACAGCGACAGGCGGCCCGCCTGTGCCCCCGGCAAGAACTGGCACCACGACTACGAGCAGCGGCCCCAGCGGGACCGGCGCCTGCCGATGGTCCACGCCCTGCACTACATCCGCGGCCTCCGGCCGGAACAGGGGCCGCTCGCGGTCCTGCCCGGGTCGCACCGGCAGGTCGCGGAGAAGGGCGCCCTCGGTCACCGGGGCACGGATGTCCTTCCGGGGGAGACGGTCATCGACATGCTGCCACCGGGCTCCACGGTGATCCTGCACTCGGCGCTCTTCCACACGCGCCGGCCCGCCCGTCCCCCGCACTCCGGCGCGGAACCGCGCTACATGATCGACGGCTCCTACTGCCGCACGGGCACCCCGTGGCCGCCGGTCAAACCGTACTGGAGACAGGTGCTGGCCGTGGCGCGCTCGCGCGGACTGGACGCGGGGCGGCCCGAACTGTTCGCCGAACGGCACTTCGGCGAGTACCGGGGAGCGGAGGGCCGCGGGCGGTGAGGGTCATGCAGAGCCTGCCGTTCGAGGCCGTACTGCGCCGCTTCCTCCGGCACCACACCCACGATCCCGCAGACCCCACCGACTTCGACGACCGGGCCGAACGGCACATCCGCACCGCCCGGCAGGAGTTCCCCGGCCCCTGGCGGCGGCTTCTGCTGGAGGGGCCGGAGGTACGGGAGGTGGTGCTGCCCTGGCACCTGGGCGAGGACGGCGAGCGGGAACTCGTCCCCGCCACCGGCCTGACCGTGGCCGAGGCGGCGGGCCGGCTCACCGTCCTGGGCGCCTCCTACGAGCGGTCCAACCCCCTGTGCGCCGTGAAACTAGCCCGGCAGCGCCGGGCGGCTCACCTGCCGCTGTTCCTCAGCACCCGCCCGGTGAGCGGCCCCGACTACGACCGCCTGACGACCCGTCAGGGACTGATCCACCTGGACGGCCTGCACCGCATGCTCGCCTGGGCCACGACGGGCCGGCTGACCCGCGGCCGGTGGTTCGAGGAGTACGTGGCCGGACCGCCGCCGCACGGCGCGCGGCACGCCGCCGGAGCCCGCACCAGCGGACCGTCCCTCTCCAGCGGACCGCCCCTCCCCAGCGGACCGTCCCCCTCCAGAGCGGAGTCCTCATGAACACCCGTGTACCGGCGCTGCCCGGAACCGAAGGCAGCCGCGCCTGGTTCGAGCGCGCCCGGGCCTCGCTGGCCGGGGGTGTCAGTTCCTCCTCCCGGGCGACCTCGACCGGGCCGCACCCCTACCCGCTGTACATGGCCCGCGGATCCGGCAGCCGCATCTGGGACGTCGACGGCAACGAGTACATCGACTACCTGATCTCGTACGGCAGCGCGGTCCTCGGCCACGCCCCCGAGCACCTCACCGAGACGCTGACCGGCGTCCTGCGGAGCGGCACGATGTTCGGCACCTGCAACACCGTCGAGGTGGAGCTGGCCGAACTGATCCGCGACATGGTGCCCTGCGCGGAACTCGTCCGGTTCGCCAACTCGGGGAGCGAGGCGGTGCAGGGCGCCGTCCGCGCGGCCCGCGCGCACACGGGACGCTCGAAGATCCTCAAGTTCGAGGGGCACTACCACGGCTGGACCGACACGCTGGCCGTCTCCAACCGTCCGACGGCCGCCGAAGCCGGCCCCGGCACCGCTCCGTTCCCTGTGCCCCACTCCCCGGGGATCCCCCGAGGAGTGCTGGACGACGTCGTCGTCTGTCCGTGGAACGACCCGGCGGCCCTGCGCGCCGCCCTCGACGCCCACCGCGGCGAACTGGCCGCCGTCGTCTGCGAGCCGATCGTCGCCAACAACGCCTGCACCATGCCCGCACCCGGCTACCTGGACCTGCTCAGGGACGAATGCACGGCACGCGGGATCGTGCTCGTCTTCGACGAGGTGTGCACCGGTTTCCGCACCGGACCCGGCGGCGCCCAGGCCATGTTCGGGGTCGTCCCGGACCTCGCCGTCTTCTCCAAGGCACTCGGCGGCGGCCTGCCCGTCGCCGCCTTCGCCGGACGCGCGGACGTGATGGAAGCCCTCGCCGAGGGCCGGGTCAAGCACGGCGGCACCTACAACGCCTCGCCGCTGTGCGCGGCCTCCGCACTGCACACCCTGCGCCGGCTGAACCAGCCGGGGACCGTCGCACACATCGAGGAGAGCGGCACACGTGTCATGGAGGCGATCCGCCGCGCCGCGCACGACCGGCGCGTCCCGTGCGCGGTCCAGGGCGTGGGCGCCATGTTCCAGGCCGTCTTCACCCCCGACGGCACACCCACCCGCGGGTACCGCGACCTCTTCGCCGCCGACCGGGCCCGGCACGACGCCTTCCGCCACGCCCTCCTGGAACGCGGCATCCACACCAACGCCTTCGGCATGGCCTGCTGGTTCGTCCCGGCCTGCGTCACCGAAGCGGAACTGGAGGCGACGTGCGAGGCGGTCCACGCCGCGTTCGCCGCGCTGTGAAGCGGCGGCGGGCGGCGTGGGAAGAGGCCACGGGACGCGGACCGGGGGCCCGCAGGGGTGGAAGCCGGGCGCCCCTTTTGTCCGCAGCTCTCAGTCCAGCACCCTCAGCGCTCCTGACACCGCGTTCTCCAGGAAACCCCGGTCGGCGCGCGCGTTCCCCATCACGTGCAGGCCCTGGATGAACGTCAGGAGGAACCGGGCGAGTTCGACCGGGCTTCGGCCGGTGGCCAGCTCACCGCGCTCCCGGGCGTGCTCCAGCGCACCTGTCAGCACGGCCTCGACCGCGGCCATGGCGGCCCTCACCTGGGCCACCGTCCCCTCGTGCGCCGCGCGCTCCGTCGCGGCGCTGACCAGCAGGCAGCCGCGCTCGGGGTCCGTCAGGTCGTCGGTGACCACGGCGAGAAGTAACGTGCGCAGTGCCGTCCGGACGTCGGTCCCGCTCCCCATCCGCCGGGCGAGATCGGCGACCAGGCCGGCGCAGTAGTGCTCCAGGGCCCGCGCGTAGAGGCCGTCCTTGGAACCGAAGGCCGCGTACAGACTGCCGCTGCCGATGCCCAGCCGATCCGTGAGCAGGGGCAGCGGTGTGCCGTGGTAACCCTTCGACCGGAAGAGGCTCATGGCCCGTTCCACTGCCAGGTCGGTGTCGAACGCGCGGGGGCGTGCCATGGCTGAGTCCTTCCTTCGCCGGGGGCTGCGCAGACGGATTGATCCGGTGGTGTCCGGCCGGATCCGGACGAGCGCGGAGGGCCCTGGGCCCTGACGGCACACAGGGAAAACCCTCGGAGCCGGCGACGGAACACGGTCCGACTCTGGCAGCCGGACAACCGGAAGGCATGAGTCGATCGACTGTCCTCCTGGAGCCGGGCACGGCGATCACGGCACCTCTGCACCGCATATGTGCCGGTGTGTCCGCCCGGCGGGCGCCGGCGGGGCTCGACGTGCCCGGCGCCGCGGTGCACCATGTGCCGCCGGGACCCGCGGAACGGAACCCGGCTGAGGTTCGGACCGGCGGACACAGGGGCATGCTGCGCGGGTGTTATCAAGCTAGCCTCGAAGACAGTGACGGCATCAGCCCGAGGACGAACATGCAGCTGCACCTGACACACCCACTGGAGCCCGACAGCGCGCCCCGGCACGCAGCTGCCATCGTCGCGACCGCAGCCGACATCAGCGGCGCGGAACTCGACTACACCCCCGAGAGCCTCGATCTGGTGGAGGGCATCGTCGACGGCTTCCGCGCCGAAGGAGCCACGGGCGAGGAGATGTCCGAGTCGCTCGTCGCCTTCGGCTGCTACATCGGCGAGATCCTGACCCGCCGGGCCGGGGGAGTATGGCGTCACGCGCCCGCGTCCACCCCGACCGCCGCCCCCCTCGTCGTGGAACTTCCCGGCGCCCGCCGGTGCTGTCCCATCGACTGGGTCTTCCACCGCCTCGAATGCGGGGACGACGTCAGCATCCGCGGTCTCTACGCCGCCGCCGACCCCGGAGCGGGACCGGTCGGTGCGCCGACCGGGTGTTAGCATCTGGCCTGCCCTTTCGGCGTCGGACGGGAAGGCGGGCGCTGCCGCGCGGCGGCCTGTCCGGCCTCCGGACCGAGCACTGAGCCGGCCCCCGGGACGCGCGTCGCGTCGGGCGGGAACGCACAGCGACCTGGCTGGAGGGATGTTGGAGGAGGGAACCGGATGAGCGCGCGGTCCGGTTCTGACGACCCCCGCCTCCTCGGGCGCGCCCGCGAACAGGACCTGGTGGCCACCCTGCTGGCCGCCCTGCGCGGCGGCGGAGGTGTGCTGCACCTGAGCGGAGCCCCCGGCACGGGCAAGTCCGCCCTCCTGCGGTTCGCCGCCCGCACCGCGGCGGACCAGGGAGTACGCGTGCTCACCACGTCCTCGGCACCGGCCGAACGCGACGTCCCGCACGCCGCACTCCACAGCCTCCTGCGGCCCCGCCCGGCCCCGCTCGACGACCTGCCCGCCGCCGGCCACGAGACGCTGGACGCGGCGTTCGGCGGCGACAGCGCCCCGGCACCCGACCGGCTGGCGGCGGCCGTGCTCGACCTGCTCGCCCGGATCCCGCAGCCGGTCCTGGTCTGCGTGGACGACCTCGACCGCATCGACGCCGCGAGCCGGGACACCGTACGGGAGCTGGCCCGCCTGTGCGCCGGAACCCGGGTGGCCATGATCGTCACCGAACGGACCCTGCCCGCCGCCCCCGCCGCCACCCCGCTCACCCCCGACGCGCTCGCCGCCACCCTGGGACCGCTGCCCGAGCCCGAGGCCCGCGCCCTCGTCGAACACGCCGGACGGGCCACGGGATACGCCGAGACGGAACTCGTCCTCGCCGCCGCCGAGGGCAACCCCCTGGCCCTCACCGAACTGTCCTTGGGCGACGGCGCCCCCGGCGACGCCGCCGTGCTCGGCACGCTCCCCGCGACCCCGCGCATGGCCGAGGCGTACGCGCAGGAGCTGGCGGAACTGCCGGAGGCCGCGCGCCGCGCGCTGCTCACCGCCGCGCTCAGCACCTCGTCCCTCACCTGGGACGTACTGGGCGCCACCCGGTACGTCCTGGGCAGCGGCGACGCGGCACGCGACGGACTGACCGAGGCCGTCCGGCGGGGGCTGCTCGTCGAGGACGGCCGCCGTCTGCGGTTTCCCCGCCCCTTCTTGCGCACGGCCGTGCTGCACCTGGAGTCGGCGGCACGGCGCCTGGCCGCCCACGCGGCCCTCGGCCGCAGCGTCACCAGCCCGCCCCACGCGGCCTGGCACGCGGCCCAGTGCGCGGTGGGCACCGACGAGGACCTCGCCGTGCTGCTGGAGGACCTGGCCGGGCAGAGCCGTCCGGGAACCGGCGTCCTGACCGCCCTGGCCGCGCTCGAATGCGCGGCCCGCCTCTCCCCGGACCCGGCCCGCCGGGCGGCCCGGCTGCTGCGCGCCACCGAGCTGGCCTGCGACCACGGCCTGCGCGAACAGGCCCTGCGGCTGGCCCGCGGGATCGACCCGGCCGGACTGGGCGCCTACGGCCGCGCCCTGCTGCTGTGGGTGCACGAACTCCTGCCGGGCAACTTCGTGGTCGGCCGGGAGGGCATCGCGGGCCTGTGCGAGGCGGCGCGCGCGGTCGCCGGGCAGGACATGGCGCTCAGCCGGAAACTGCTGCACGCGGCGGCCCGCAGGTGCTGGTGGCACCAGGCCGGACCCGACGACCGGCGCCTGCTGGTCCGCACCGTGCAGGACCTGCGGCCCCGGCCGTGGGACGCCCGCGACATCGCCGTCATGGCGCTGGCGGAACCGCAGTCGGTGCCCGACGAGGACACGCACCGCGTGCTGCGCCGGCCCGGCGGTGAGGACCTCGGCCTGCTCGGTCAGCTCGCCCACCTCGTCGGCGACCTCGGCCGGGCCACGCTGCTGTTCCGGGAGGCGGAGCGGACGGCCCGCGCCGACGGGCGGTACGGGCGGCTGCCGCAGATCCTCGTGCCCAGGGCGCTGGAGGAGATCTGGCTGGGCACCCAGTGGCGTACCGCCGAGGAACTGGCCGACGAGGGCCGCAGGATCGCCGCCAGGACCGGCCAGACCGACTGGGTGGCGCGGGCCACCGGGACACTGGGCGTCGTCGAGGCCCTGCGCGGCCGCCATGAGCGGGCCCTGGAGTTCGCCGCGGAGGTCGAGGAGGCCTCCTTGCGCCTCGGCCAGAGCCGGCAGCTGAGCCTCGCCTCGCTCGCCCGCGCGCTGACGGCCTCGGGCACCGGCCGGTACGCCGAGGCCTACGCCCAGCTGCGTTCCATGGTCACCGAACCCTCGGCGCCCTACTCCTACGAGCAGTTCTGGGGCCTGGCCTTCCTCGCGGAGGCGGCGCCGCCGGCCGGTGAACCGGACGACGCCAGGGCCGTCGTCGCGCGGGTCGAGTCCCAGACCCGGACCGGCCGCACGCCCCTGCTCCGGCGGATCCTGGCGTACGCGGACGCGGTGCTCGCCCCCGACGAGGAGGCCGGGAGCCGCTACCGCGCGGCGCTCGGGCCCGGTGTCGAGACCTGGCCGCTGCTGCACGGCATGACCCTCTTCGGACACGGGGCCTGGCTCAGGCGCAGACGGCGCGTCACCGAATCACGCGAACCCCTCGCCGCCGCCGAGTCCCTCTTCCGCGCGCTCGGCGCCGGGCCGCGTGCGGACCTGGCGGAGACGGAGCTGCGGGCCGCGGGCCTGACGACGGCCGAGCCCGGCGGGAGTGACGTCTCCCGGCTGCTGTCGCCGCAGCAGCTCACCATCGCCCGGCTCGCCGCCCGCGGCCTGTCCAACCGGGCCATCGGGGAACAACTGCGGCTCTCCCCCCGCACGGTGGCCTCGCACCTGTACCAGATCTTCCCGAAACTGGGAGTCACCTCACGCGCCCAGCTCGCCGCACGCATCGGCACGGACTGAGCGTGCGCGGCGCGCCCGGCATGGAGTGAGTACGCGGCGCGCGGCAAGGAGCGGACCCTGTGCGCCGCGCGGGGCACGGAGGGACACGTGCGGCGTCCGGGAGGAGCTGGAACACCTGCGGCGCCCGGCACGGACTGGTCTCGTGCGGCGCGTCCGGCGCGGACTGAACACGTGGGGCGCGCCCGGCGCCGACCGGACACGTCCCGAGCGTACTGAACACATGCGGCGCCCGGCGCGGGCGGAGCAGGGGTGTCGCCGGTGTCGGCGGAGGACATGTGTCGCCCGGCGCCGGTGGAGCACGTGCGCCGCACCTCAGCCGATGGTGCGGCACCTCCGTCGCGCCCCAGCCCGGTGCACGGGCCGGGGCCGCCCGCTCAGCCGGCCAGGCCGTCCCTCAGCACCTCGGCGAGCTGGGCCCGCGCCGTCACACCCAGCCGGGGGAAGATGCGGTACAGGTAGGCGCCGATGGTACGGGGCGAGAGGTGGAGGAGTTCACCGATCTGCCGGTTGGACAGCCCGCGGGCCGCCAGTTCGGCGATCCGCAGCTCCTGGGCGTTGAGCAGTTCACGGACCGGGGTCCGCCGCTGAGCACCGGGCGCGGAGCCCTCCTGCCGCTCACCGGAGGCCCGCAGCTCGGCGGCGATCCGCGCGGCCCGTGCATCGGCGCCCATCATGGTGTAGAGGGCCGCCGCCTGCCGCAGACCGACCCGGGACTCGGCGAACTGGCGCCGCAGGCGCAGCCGGCGCCCGTGCGCCAGGCGCAGCGGCGCCTCCAGGAAGGGCAGCCGGGCCGCGTCCATGGCGAACGCCTGCTCGTACAGCGGCTCCGCGTCCCGGTCGTCGGCCAGGACGGCCCGTGCCACCGCGAGCCGGGCGGTGACGAGCGGGGCGCACTGCGCGCCCAGGTCGCGGGCGAGCTGGTCCAGCACCGCCCGCGCCTGTCCGGCCGCGTTCGCGGCGACGGCCGCCTCCGCGAAGGGCACCAGCGCGGACAGGGCCGCCGTACGCCGGCCGGGGGCGGCCACGAGGGAGGCGAGGGCCGCGAACCCGGCGCCGAAGTCGCCGCCCTCGACCTGGGCCCATCCGCTGCCGACGGCCAGTACCTCGTCGATCCCGGGCACCGAGCGCCGGGCCTCCTCCAGCCCCCGGGCATCGGGGCGGGGCACCGTTCCGGTCCGCAGGCCCCGCGTGAGTTCTCCCAGCAGGCGGGCCGCCGCCCGGTGGTGACGCAGGCCGTACTCCTCGGCGAGCCGCTCGGACTGCTCGAACGCCTGCCCGCCCTGACCCCAGTCACCCACGGCCAGGTGTGCCAGGCCCTGCCGCAGGATGACACGGGCCGGCGGTTCGGGCAGCTCGTGGAAGCGGTAGCGGCGCTCGGCCCGGCGGTGCAGGTCCAGCGCGCGCAGCGGGTCACCGGCGAGCAGGGCCGCCTCACCCAGCCGCTCCAGATCCCGTACGGAGGTGTCCGTCAGCCCCTGGAAGGCGGCCAGCCGGGAGACGACGGTGGCGGCCCGGCACACCGGGGCCACCGTGGCCAGGGCGTGCAGCAGGCGGGGATCGTCGGCCCGTTCCGGCAGGGTGTCCATGAAGGCGAGCAGTTCCTCGGCGCGTTCGGGGTCGCCCGCGACGGCGGGCGCCGTGAGCCGGATCAGTTCCAGCGCGCTCTCCTGCTCGGCGGCGGCGGCCGGCGCGGGCCAGGAACCGGAACCGGCCGGCAGCCGTACGGTGCCGCCGCCCGGCCACGTCAGGGCCTGCGCGCAGAGCGTGCCCAGGGGGCCCAGCGGGTGGCGCAGCGCACGGTGCGCCAGCGTCCGCGCCGCCCGTTGGAGACCGAGGTCGTGGGCGAGCTGCGCGGCCCGCAGGGTGCACCGGCCGCGCTCCTCGGGCGTGCGGTGCAGGTCGGCGGCCCGCCGCAGCAGACGTACGGCCATCGGCGGCTCGCACTGCTCCAGCGCGTGCCGGTGGGCGGCCTCCAGGCGACGGGCCAGCTCCGGGTCGGGCCCCTCCGCCGCCTGCGAGAGGTGCCACAGCATCCCCACCGAGTCCGGGGTCAGCACGGCGGCGAGGGCCGCGTGCGCGGCACGGCAGCGCGACGGCGCGACGTCGTGGACGACGGCTCCGGCCGTGGCGGGGTGGCTGAAGCGCAGACGCATGCCGTCGAACACCACGAGGCCGTCGCGTTCGGCGGGTTCCGCCGTGGCGAAGTCCAGCTCGGTGCCCGCGATCCGCGACGCGGCCGACAGCAGCAGCGGGAGTTCGCCCGCCGGGTGGAGCGCCGCCACGAGCAGCAGGTCCCGGGTGCCGGAGGGCAGCCGCGACACGCCCGGTGCCATGGCGGAGGCCAGCCGGTCGGAGGAGGCGGGCACGTAGGGGAAGTCGTCCTCGGAGCGGGTGGGCAGTTCCAGGAGTGCCAGCGGGTTGCCGGCGGCGGTGGCCAGCAGTTCGCGCACGGCCTGAGCGTCGTTGCCCGGCCTGCGCGAGACCAGCAGCGCGGCGGACTGCGCCGGTGTCAGCGGGCCGATCGGCAGTTCGGGAAGACCGGCCAGCGCCGTCAGACGCGTGCGGTGCGGACGGGCGGCCAGCAGGAAGCCCATCGCGTGGCCCTCGGTCCTGCGGGCCACGAAGGAGAGCACTTCCCGGCTGGGGCGGTCGAGTGCGTCCCAGTCGTCGACGGCCATCAGGAGCGGCTGGTCGGCGCTGACCGATTCCAGGACCCGCAGGACGGCGAACGGCAGTTGGGACCGGTTGCCCTGGTGCGAGGCGGCACCGTCGAGCAGCAGCATCTCCAGGGCGCGGAGCCGGCCGGCCGCCGACGACCAGCCCGGGCTCGCCAGGACCGGCCAGACGATCTGGAGCAGCCCGGACAGGTCGGACGGGTTGCCCCCGCGGATGCCGGTGCAGCGCAGGACGCGCATCCCGGTGGCCGCCGCCCGCTCGACACAGGCGTCGAGCAGCGCGGACTTCCCCGCACCCGCGTGCCCGCGCAGGACCCGGGCCGCGCCGTTCTCCAGGGCCTGGCGCAGGAAGGTGCCGAGGGCCCGCAGTTCGCGGTCCCGGCCGACGAGTCCCGCCTCCCCGGGCAGCGTGCCGGGCGGGGCCGGGACGGGCAGCGGTGCCTGACGTCCCTCCGTGCCGGCCGTGCGAGGGGAGATCTCGACCTGCGCGTTCATGGATGACCCCCGATCTGCGGCGAACGGTCCCACCGGATTCACGGGAGCGCTGCCTTGCCTGGTCCCATCCCACCCGAAGGGCCACCTGCGGAACCAGGCAGTTCGCATGCAGCTTGCTGCCTGCCGGGGCCCGCGGACCGCCTGCGGGAGCCTGCCCGACGCGCCTGCGGAGCTGCGTTCCGGGCCGGCTGCCGGGGTTCCCTCGGCGCCTGCGAGGGGTACCCACCGCGCCGGCAGCGGGCACGTTTGCCGCCGGCCGGGGCACGTCGGCCGCCTGCCCGGGCCTCCTCGCCGAGGCTACCCGGCGGCCGCCTCGCCCGGCTGGGAGACCGCGGACTCGGCCCGCTCGCGCATCCGGGCGGCGCGCGGACTGCCGATCTCCTGGAGCAGCTCGACCGCCCGCGTCCAGCTCGCCCGCGCCGCTTCCGCGTCCCCCAGTTCCAGCTGGGCCGACGCCAGGTGGTCGAGGACCTCGGCCTGGTTGTAGCCGTCCAGCACCTCTCCGTAGAGCTTGAGCGACTTGCGGTAGTTCTCGACCGCCGCGTCGAGATCGCCCAGGCGGTGCTGCGCGTAGCCGATGCTGTCCCAGGTCGCGGCCTCGTTGCGGAGGTTGCCGTTGCCCTGCAGGATGGGCAGCGCCTCCTCGCACATGGCGATGGCCTCCTCGTACCGGCCGAGCAGGGCCAGGTACCAGCCGACCGCGTTGAGTTCGCGCGCCACCTCGTTGCGTTCCGGCAGCGTACGGTAGAGCGCCAGCGCGCGCCGGGCGTGGTGGAGGGCTTCCTCGTGGCGCCCCTGCCGGCCGCGCACCCAGCCGACGCTCCGCTCGGTGGCGGCGCGCTCGGCTGGCCCCAGCCGGTGCAGCTGCCCGAGCATCAGGTCGACCTGTTCGTCGGCCTCGCCCGCCTGCCCCGTCTCCGCCAGCGCACGCGCCAGACTCGCGCAGTTCCCGGTGATGGCCGCCGGATCGTCCAGCGCGAGCGCGGCCTGAAGCGCGACGCGCTTGGTGGAGACCTCCTCGGCCCACCGGCCCGTGAACGAGAAGTAGCCCACCCAGTCGGCCGTCAGGTGCGTACGCTGCCGCAGCAGCCGGGGGTCGTCCAAGGCGGTCAGCGCGGCCATGACCGTCGTCTCCTCCTGGCGGTACCAGTCCAGTGCCTCGGTACGGTCGTCGATCGCGACCCGCACCACCCCCGGCACCGGCGGGCGGGCGGCCTTCCGCCCGGGCCGGGTGTCCAGCACCCGGGCGGCCGTGCGGGCGTTGTGGCTCAGGTAGTCCAGCAGGCGTGTCTCGGCACCGTGGCGGTCGTCCTCCTGCCGCGCGCACAGTTCGCCGCCGTAGGCCCGTACCAGGTCGTGCAGGATGTAGCGGCCGTCGGCGTCGCGGGACAGGAGGCTGGCCGCGGTCAGTTCGCGCAGGTGGCGGCGGGCCTCGGCCATCCCGACGGCGGCGAGGGAGGCGGCCGCCTCCGCGGACGCCGCAGGTCCGGGGTGCAGGGACAGCAGGCGGAAGAAGCGCGCCGCGCCCGGGGTGAGCGCCCGGTAGGACCAGGAGAAGACGGCGCGGACGTCGCCCCGCCGGTCGTCGGCCGACAGCGCGTCGAGCCGGGAGGCCTTCAGTTCGCGCACGGCGACCTGGAGCGGCATCCGCGGCGCGGCACTGAGCTGGGCGGCCATGACGGCCACCGCCAGCGGCAGGTACCCGCACAGCCCGACCAGACGCGCGGCGGCCCCCGGCTCCGCCGCGCACCGCTCCTCACCGATCCTGGCGGCCAGCCCGGCGACGGCCTCCTCCTGGCTCCACACGTCCAGACCGATCAGTGTGGCGCCGTCCGTCGCGGCCAGCCCGGACAGCTGGTTGCGCGAGGTGATGAGCGTCAGGCATCCCGCGGAGGCGGGGAGCAGCGGCCGTACCTGCTCGGCGTCGCGCGCGTTGTCCAGCAGCACGATCAGCCGCGCGGCGGCCGTCCGCTCCCGGAAGACGGTGCTGCGCTCGCGCGTGCCGGGCGGGATGTCACTGCTGGGCACGCCGAGCGCGCTCAGGAACCGGCCGAGCACCTCGCCGGGGTCCAGCGGGGACCCGGAATCCTCGAAGCCGCGCAGGTTCACGTACAGCTGGCCGTCGGGAAAACGGTCCGCCACCCGGTGCGCCCAGTGCACCGCCAGCGTGGTCTTGCCCACCCCGGCCATGCCGCCGATCGCCGAGATGACGACGTGTGAGCCCGCCGTGATCCGTGCGCCGAGGTCCTGGACGGCCGACAGGGTGTCCTGGCGGCCGCGGAACACCGCGAGGTCGGGCGGCAGTTGCTGCGGGACCTGCGCGGTCCGTCGGCCCGGAGCGGCCGCCTGCACCAGCCGCCGCCGCTCCTCCTCACCCAGCTCCAGCGCGTCCATCAGCTCGGCCAGCGTCGCCTGCCGCGGAAGGCTCCTGCCCCGCTCCATGTCACTGATGGCCCGGACACTCACCCCCGACGCGTCCGCGAGGCTCTCCAGCGTCAGCAGCGAACGCTGCCGCGCCTCCCGCAGCAACCGACCGAACACACCCTTGTCCATCCCACCCCCGCGGGGCCGCCCCCCGACGTGCCTGCCGTGCCCGCCGGCCCCGCCCCGCGACGTCGCGGAACCAGCCGTTGTGGATTGACCATTAAAGCAAACTCCGCCGACGGCAGGCCGAATGACCGGGGGCCGGCCCGGGATCGGCAGTCAAACGACTGATCCGCACCCGGCGGGCGGCTCGCAGAATGGGGCTCCTGGCAAGGAACGGAAAGGACCGCCCACATGTCTGTCATCACCAGCCCGCTGCCGGAGAAGGAACGCGAGATCGCCGGGAGCGCCCTCCAGGCCACCCTGGTCGACCTGCTCGACCTGTCCCTGGTGGCCAAACAGGCGCACTGGAACCTGTTCGGACCGCGCTTCCGCTCCATCCACGAGCAGCTCGACGAGGTGGTCACCACCGCGCGCGATTACGCCGACACGGTCGCCGAACGCGCCGCCGCCCTCGGCGTCGCGCCGGACGGCCGGGCCGCGACCATCGCGGCCACGAGCGGCGTACCCGCCTTCCCGCAGGGCTGGACGAGGGACACCACGGTCGTGGAGATCCTCGTGCGCACCTTCTCCACCGTCATCGAGCGGGTGCGGCAGCGGATCGAGGAGACCGGGCCCGCGGACGCCGTCACCCAGGACCTGCTGATCGGTCTGACCGCCGACCTGGAGAAGCAGAGCTGGATGTTCCAGGCGGAGAACCGCGGCTGAGGAACGTACGGGAACGTACAGGCACGTCGGACACACAGGCACGTCGGACCAGCACACGACGGACGGAAGGCAGTACCCCGCATGCACACGATCGCCGATCACCTCATCGCCTCGCTGAAGGCCAGTGGCGTACGCCGCCTCCACGGGCTGCCCGGCGACTCCCTCAACGGCCTCACCGACGCCCTGCGGCGCGACGGCGAGGTCGACTGGGTCCACGTACGGCACGAGGAGAGCGCCGCCTTCGCGGCGGCGGCCGAGGCCGCGCTCACCGGCGAACTCGCCGTCTGCGTCGGCAGTTGCGGACCGGGCAACCTGCACCTGGTCAACGGGCTCTTCGACGCGCAGCGCAGCCGGGTGCCGGTGCTCGCCATCGCCGCCCAGATCCCGGGCCCCGAGATCGGCTCCGGCTACTTCCAGGAGACCCGCCCGCAGGAGCTGTTCCGCGAGTGCAGCGTCTACGCGGAGGTGGTCAACAGCGCCGAGTCGGCGCCCCGGATCCTGGCGATGGCCATGCGGGCGGCCGTCGAACGCAACGGAGTGGCCGTGGTGGTGGTGCCCGGCGAGATCTTCCTCGCCAAGGCCCCCCAGGACACGCCGCCCACCGTGGTCCGCGCGGCCCGTACGGTCGCCCGGCCGCAGGAGGCGGACCTGCGGGAGGCCGCCGCGCTGCTGAACGCCGGCCGGCGGGTGACCGTCCTGGCGGGCGCGGGCGCGGCCGGCGCCCACGACGACCTGGTCAGGCTGGCCGAGGTCCTCAAGGCGCCCGTGGTGCACACCCTGCGCGGCAAGGAGCACGTCGAGTACGACAACCCCTACGACGTCGGACTCACCGGCCTGCTCGGCTTCGCCTCCGGCTACAAGGCGATCGAGGAGGCCGACACCCTGCTCATGCTCGGCACGGACTTCCCCTACCGGCAGTTCTACCCGAAGCACGCGAAGGTCGTGCAGCTCGACCTGCGCGGTGAGCAGATCGGCCGCCGCACCCACGTCGACGTGCCCCTGGTGGGCAGTGTGCGCGACACCCTGCCCGCGCTGCTGCCGCTGCTGACCGCCAAGTCCGACCGGGACCACCTGGACGGTGCCCTGGCCCACTACACGCGCACCCGCCGCTCACTGGACGCGCTCGCGGTCAACGACCACGACCGCACCCCCATCCACCCGCAGTTCGTGGCGAGCACCCTCGACCGCCTCGCCGACGACGACGCCGTCTTCACCACCGACGTGGGCTCGCCCGTGGTCTGGGCGGCCCGCTACCTGACGTTCAACGGGCGGCGGCGCCTGCTCGGTTCCTTCAACCACGGTTCGATGGCCTGCGCGCTGCCGCACGCGGTCGGCGCCCAGGCGGCGTACCCCGGGCGGCAGGTCGTGGCCCTCGCCGGTGACGGCGGTCTCACCATGCTGCTCGGCGAACTGTTCACGCTGCGGCAGAACGGGCTGCCCGCCAAGATCGTCGTCTTCAACAACGGCTCGCTCAACTTCGTCGAGCTGGAGATGAAGGCGGCGGGTGTCGTCAACTTCGGTACGGAGCTGGACAACCCCGACCTCGCGGCGGTCGCCTCCGCGATCGGGCTGTGGGCACGGCGGGTGGAACGCCCCAGTGACCTGGAGGGCGCCCTGAAGGACGCGTTCGCGCACGACGGCCCGGCCGTCGTCGAGGTGATGACGGCCCGGCAGGAACTGTCGGTGCCGCCCGCGATCACCATGGAGCAGGCCAAGGGCTTCACCCTCTACGCCATCCGTACGATCCTGTCCGGCCGCGGCGAGGAACTGCTGGACCTGGTCTCCACCAACGTGGCCCGGCGGATCCTGCGTTAGAGCTGCGGACAAAAGTGGGCGCCGCCCGCCGGGGCCCACACTTGTTCGCAGCTCTTGGCACCGCAGGAGACGCGCGCGGCCGGTCCGTCCCTGTCATGGGGGCGGGCCGGCCGCGCGCCCGGTCACTGCGCGCGGAAGCTGTGGACCGGACCGAAGGTCAGCCACGAGCTGAAGTCGCTCGTCGGCTCGGTCAGTGAGGCACCTGTGCAGTCGGCGTTCTTGTAGTAGGTCACCGGCCCGTTCGTCATGTTGAAGTCCGCCAGGACCCCGAACGGCGTGGTGACGCACTGGCTGTCGACGTTCTGGTAGAGGGCCGCCCTGCCGGTGAACCACTCCGTCTCGAAGACGCACACGTTTCCGCTGCCGACGGCGACACACCGATCGTCGGCCTTGTCCAGGAACGTCGGCCCGGAGGTCGCCGAGGCCGTGCCGGGGGCCAGCCCCAGCAGTGCGGCGGCGGCCGCGGAGGCGAGGGCTACGGTGACACGTCTGCGGGGAAACCTGCGCATGATCGACTCCTCATGAGGACGGGGACACGTGCACTGCGCACGTAGCCTGCCCGCACACCTCACTGCTGTCGACAGTTCAACTGTTTTTGGCTGAATATGTTTCTCAGGATGTCCACGGGGCCGGAGCGATGCGGATCGTCGCCGCGCGGGCCCCGGGAGAGGCGACCAGAGAGGCCGCGGCGGCTCCGTACGCCGCCTGGTAGGCGGCGTCGATCTCGGGGGCGGGTCCGGCGTCGCCGGTCTCCAGCAGCACCTCGCGGGTGACCCCTCCCACCCGGATCCGTCCGCGGCCGTGCTCCCGCGCCGCCTGGTACCAGCGGGAGCGGACCCCCCGGTAGGCGCGGACGTACAGGGCGCCGCGGACCAGCACCCTGCCGATCTCGACCCCCTCCCGGTCGTCGTCCCCTGCGGTGAGGACGAGGGAGTCGTGCGCGGTGAGCAGGGCGAGGTCCTCGGGACCGAAGGTGTTCATCGGGTCGGGTGCTCCGTTTCGTCGGTGGCCGGCTGCGGGGCGTGCCAGGAGGTGAGGATCCGCAGGGCGTCGTGCGAGGGTGTGCCGGGTTCGGCGGTCAGGACCATGAGGCGCTGCCCGGAGCCGTCGGGCGCGGCCCAGGTGTCGCAGTCGAGGGTGAGGTCGCCCACCAGGGGGTGGCGGTAGTGCTTGGTGCCGTGCCCGGCGCCGCTGACCTGGTGCTCGGCCCACCAGGTGCGGAAGTCGCGGTCCCGTACGGACAGTTCGCCCACGAGGCGGGCCAGGCCGGGGTCGTCGGGATCGGCCGCGGCCTGCGCGCGCAGGGCGGCGACGGCGTCGCGGGCGTCGTGGCTCCACCGCCGGTGCAGGTCCCGGACCGCCGGGTCGGTGAACAGCAGCCGCACGTAGTTGCGCCGGCCGGACGGCACCGACGCGAAGTCGGTGTAGAGGGCCGCGGCGGCGGCGTTCCAGGCCAGCACGTCCAGCCGCCTGCCGAGGACCATCGCCGGCACGTGCGTGAGCTGGGCCAGCAGGCGGCCGGGGGCGGGACGTACGTGCTGCACGGGCCGGCGGCGGGGCCGTGCGTCGCCCCGCCCGGCGAGTTCGTACAGGTATCTCGCCTCGGCCTCGTCGAGGCGCAGGGCGCGCACCAGGGTGGCGAGCACGGAGGCGGACGCCCGCACCCGGCCCTGTTCCAGCCGGGTGTAGTAGCCGACGCTGATGGCGGCGAGCTGGGCGACCTCCTCGCGGCGCAGTCCCGCGACCTTCCGGAAGGCGCCCGTCGCGGGCAGGCCGCACTCCTGCGGGGCGAGCTGTGCCCGGCGTGCTCTGAGGAAGGCCCCGAGAGCGGGGCCGGGTGTCGGATGCATGTCTCCCAGTGTCACGCCGTGGGCGGCGCTGTGGCACACGTGTGGGGGGAAGGTTTCTTCCCAGGCAGGAACCTGTCTCTTTTCCCCCCGTGGACGAGGGGCCATCGTGGAAACGTCCCTCCCCGGAACGGCGGGAACCGGACTCCTCCCGGGGTCGCCTGGCGACCGCACCGTCATGTGACTGATGTGCGGGCCGCGTTCGCCGTGAACAGTGGGGGCAAGGCACGAACCCGTCGTTCCGGGACCGTTGCCGCAAGTACGCCGTAATCAGTTGACAAGGAGATTTCCATGGCCAGGACCAGCGTCACCTTCGACAGCGCCGGCATCACGATCGCCGCCCACCTCTACACCCCCGACACCACCGTCCCCGGTCCGCGCCCCGCCCTGGTGGTCGGCCACCCCGGCACCGGCGTGAAGGAGCAGACCTCCGGCACCTACGCGCAGCTGATGGCCGAGCGCGGGTTCGTCACCCTCGCCTTCGACGCCGCCTACCAGGGCGAGTCCGGCGGCCTGCCGCGCGGTCTCGAGGACCCCGCCCAGCGGGTGGAGGACTTCAAGGCCGCCGTCTCCTTCCTCACCGCACGCGAGGAGGTCGACGCCGACCGGATCGGCCTGCTCGGCATCTGCGCCTCCGGCGGCTACTCGCTGGCCGCCACCGGCGGTGACCACCGGGTGAGGGCGGTGGCCACCGTCTCCACCGCCGAGCCCGCCCGCCAGTTCCGCCACGGCGCGGACGGCGCGCAGGACCCGGCGGTCTTCCAGACCCTCCTGGACGCCGCCGCCCAGGCCCGCACCCGGGCCGCCCGCGGCGAGGACCCCGGCGCGATGACCATGTTCCCCGAGACCGCCGAACAGGCCGCCGCGCTCGGCGGCGAGCACGGTGTCGAGGGCTTCGAGTACTACTGCACCTCCCGCGGCGAGCACGAGCGGTCCGCGAAGGTCCTCGCCTGGGAGAGCATCGACAAGATGGCCTCCAGCGACGCCTTCCACGCCGTCCCCCTGATCGGCCCCCGCCCGATCCTCCAGATCATCGGCGAGCGCGCCGTGACCGCATGGATGGCCGTGGAGGCCCACCGCCGCGCCACCGGCCCCGCCGAACTCCACCGCATCGAGGGCGCCAGCCACGTCGACCTCTACGACAAGAAGGAGTACATCGACCCCGCCGTCGACAAGCTGGCCGCCTTCTTCACCGACCACCTCGTCGTCGCCGGCTGAGGAACGCGCCGTCCGTGCCGGGGCGGGCGCCGTACGGGGCGCCCGCGGCCCGGCGCGCGTCACCGCCCGGGCGGGGGTCCGCCCCGGGGGCAGGGCGTCTGACCGCGCGTCAGGGGCCGGCCTCACGCGGCGGCGGGCGGGATGTTCTGGTTGGCGTGGAAGAAGTTGTCCGGATCGTAGGCGCGTTTGACCTCGGCCAGCCGGTCGTAGTGGCCGCGGTACGTCCCCCGGACCCGGTCGCCGCTCTCCTCCTGCCCCAGGAAGTTGATGTAGGCGCCGCCCATGGAGTGGGGGTGCAGCGCGGTCCAGTAGTCCACGCACCACCGGCGGATCAGCCCGGCGTTGGCGGGCTCGGGGTCGATGCCGGCGATCACACCCGACCACGTGGCGTCCCGGTAGGCCCAGGCGGTGTCGTCGGCACCGGTGCGGCGGGCCGCGCCGTCGACCGGGTACAGGTGCATCGTGGACAGTCCGGTGGGCAGGTCCTGGCCGTACTTCTCGTGGACGGCGACGGCGTCGTCGCTGAGGGCGTCGAAGAAGTCACCGCGCCAGTACCACTGCAGACCCCGGGGGAGCAGCCCGTCGAACATGGACTGCAGGGCGGGGTAGGGCATCGGGGTGGTGAAGTGGAAGGCGGGCGGCCCGGGTGTGTTCACTTCCCCGAGCGCTTCCTCCAGCCGGTCCTGTCCCGGATCACCGGTGTGGCACCACACCACGCCGCACATCTTCCTGCCGTGCAGGGGCTCGGGGAAGGGCGGGGCGGGCGGCACGGCCAGCAGGAGGAAGAAGCCGTTGAGGTCCTCGGGGGCGGCGGGCAGGAACTCCCGGTACCAGCGCAGCACTTCCCCGACGCGGTCGGCGGGCCAGACGGTCAGCCCGACGCCGACGGTGTCCACGGGGTGCAGCCGGAAGGTGAACGAGGTGACCACGCCGAAATTCCCGCCGCCGCCCCGCAGGGCCCAGAACAGGTCCGGGTGCTCCTCCGCGGAGGCGGTGAGGACCGTGCCGTCCGCGCGGACGACGTCGGCGGACAGCAGGTTGTCGATCGTCAGACCGTACCTGCGGGTCAGGTGCCCGTGGCCGCCGCCCAGCGTGAGACCGCCCACCCCGGTCGTCGACATGATCCCGGTCGGTGTGGCCAGTCCGAAGGTGTGCGCCGCGTGGTCGAGGTCCCCCAGCAGGCTTCCGCCGCCCACCCGCGCCGTCCCGGCCCGCGGGTCGACGTGCACCCAGCGCATCGGCGTCAGGTCGAGCGTCAGCGCGCCGTCGGCCAGGCACAGCCCCGGTCCGCTGTGTCCGCCGCCGCGCACCGCCAGTTCCACCCCCTCGTCCCGGGCGAAGGACAGCACGGTCCGCACGTCCGCCACGTCGACGCACCCCGTGATCGCGGCCGGCCGCCGGTCGATCATGGCGTTGTAGACGCCCCGGGCCTGGTCGTAGCCCGGGTCCCCCGGAGCGAGGACGGTTCCCCGCAGTGCCGTACGCAGACTCTCCAGAGCCTGCCCGTCGATCCCGTCCATGGCCGTCACTCCTGCCTGCGCGAGTCTTGCGCGGACGGACGGGGGCGCGACGTCCGGGCGGGCGGCGGGGGCGTGGACGCGGATCCGTACGCGCCGGTGACGATGACGTCGGCGGAGTGCGGGAACCACCCCGCCAGCAGCATTGTCCGTCCGCCGGCCGCGCCCCGCACGCCGGCGGCGGTCGCGCCCCGCGCACGCAGGCGGCTCTCCGGCCGCGCCGGACGGTCCCGCGACCACCGCGTCCCGCACGCCGACGGCCCTCCGGCCGTGTCCCGCGCACGCAGGCGGCTCTCCGGTCGCGCCGGACAGTCCCGCCGGACGGTCCAGCACCCCACCCCGTGTGCGGGCCTCCACCGCACCGCCGCGTCCCCCACCCGCGGCTCACCGCTCCGACGCGTCACGGGCACTGCCGCGCCCCCGCCCGCGGCTCACCGCACCGGCGCGTCCCCGCGGTGTTCCTCCGGAGCCCCGGCCTTGGCACGCATCTCGTCGGCCCGCGGGCTGCCGGTCGCGCTCAGCAGGTCGGCGGCCCGGCTCCAGTGCGCGCGGGCCCGGCCGGTGTCGCCCCGCTCCAGGTGGGCGGAGGCGAGCCGGTCCAGCACCTCCACCTGGCCGTAGGTGTCCAGCACCTCCTCGTAGAGTGCCAGGGCCCTGCCGTAGTCGGCGACGGCGGCGTCCAGGTCGCCCAGGTGCTGGCGGGCGTAGGCGATGCTGTCCCAGGTCGCCGCCTCGTTGCGGCGGTTCCCGTTGCGCCGGAGGATGGGCAGCGCCTCCTCGCACATCGCGATGGCCTCCCGGTACTCGCCGAGCAGGGCGAGGTACCAGCCCACGGCGTTCAGCTCGCGCGCCACATGGCTGGGCTGGTCCAGCGTGCGGTACAGGTCCAGCGCGCGGCGCGCGTGGTGCACGGCCTCGGGCAGGCGGCCCTGGCTCCCGCGCACCCAGGCGACGCACCGCTCGGTGCTGGCCCGCTCGGCCGGGGCGAGCCGGGGGAGCTGCGCGAGCATCAGAGCGACCGTCTCGTCGGCCGCCCGGACCTGGCCCGTCTCGGTCAGCGCACGCGCCAGCATCCCGCCGTTGCGCGCGATGGCCACCGGGTCCCGCAGCACCTGGGCCGCGTCGAGACAGACGCGCTGGACCGTGATCTCCTCGTCCCACCGCCCCATGGTCGCGAAATAGCCCTCCCAGTCCGCGGTGAGGCGGGCACGGGAGGCCAGCAGCCTCGGGTCGTCCAGGGCGGCCACGGCGGCCATGACGGCCGACTCCTCCTGGCGGAACCAGTCCAGCGCGTCCGCGTGCGTGTCGATCGCGGCCCGGACCACTCCCTCGGCCGCCTCCTCCCCGAGGACGGTGCCCAGCCGCGTGGAGAGGACGCCGCTGGCCGCGTGGGCGTTGTGACGCAGGTAGTCCAGCAGCCGCGTCTGCGCGGCGAGACGGTCGTCCCGCTCCTGGTCGACCAGTTCGGCGCCGTAGGCACGGATCAGGTCGTGCAGGACGTAGCGGCCCGTCGCGTCCCGCGAGAGCAGGCTGGCGGTGGTCAGTTCCCTGAGATGGCGGCGGGCCGGCAGCATCTCCACGCCCGCGAGGGAGGCGGCTGCCTCGGCCGACACGACCGGTCCCGGATGCAGCGCCAGGTGCCGGAAGAACCGCGCGGTCGGCGCGTCCAGCGCTTGGTACGACCAGGAGAAGACGGCGCGCACGTCCGTCCGCCGTTCGTCGGCCTCCAGGGCGTCCAGCCGGGCCTGACGCAGTTCACCGGCGGCCCGGCCCAGACGCATCCGGGGAACCGCGCTCAGCTGCGCGCCGACCACGGCGATCGCCAGCGGCAGACATCCGCACAGCCGGACCAGCTCGGCGGCGGCCTCCGGCTCCGCCCGGCACCGCTCCTCGCCGATCCTGGCGGCCAGCGCCGTGACGGCCTCCGCCTCGGTCCACACGTCGAGGCCGATGAGCGAGGCCGCGTCGGTCGCGGCGAGACCGGCGAGCCGGTTGCGCGAGGTGACGATGGTCAGGCAGCCCGCCGAGGCGGGCAGCAGCGGCCGTACCTGCTCGGCGTCGCGCGCGTTGTCCAGCAGCACGATCAGCCGCAGGGCGGCGACCCGCTCCCGGAACAGCACGGACCGCTGCTCGGTTCCCGTCGGTATCTCGTCGCTGGGCACGCCGAGCGCGCTCAGGAACCCGCCGAGGGCCTCGCCGGGGTCCAGCGGGGCCCCCGCGTCCTCGAAGCCGCGCAGGTTCACATACAGCTGGCCGTCGGGGAAACGGTCCGCCACCTGGTGCGCCCAGTGCACGGCCAGCGTGGTCTTGCCCACGCCGGCCAGGCCGCCCACCGCGGCGATGACGACGCACCCTCCGCGCTCGGCGACCTGCGCCGTGAGGGCGCGGGCGGTGGTCAGCGCCTCGTCGCGGCCCCGGAAGGCGGCGAGGTCGGGCGGCAGCTGGCGGGGTACGTCAGGGGTGTGCCGCGTGGACGCCCGGACCAGGCGCCGCCGTGTCTCCTCGTCCGGCTCCAGGGCGTCCATCAGCTCGCTGAGGGTGCCCTGCCGCGGAAGGCTCTTGCCCCGCTCCATGTCACTGATGGCCCGCACACTCACACCCGAGGCCGCGGCCAGCCCCTCCAGCGTCAGCAGCGCCCGCCGCCGCGCCGCGCGCAGCAGCCCACCGAACGTGTTCTCGTCCATCCCACCCCGCCGGGTACGCACTGGCGTGTGCAGCGAAGGCCGGCGTGCCGGGCCGGGGCACGGCACGGTCCGCACGACCGGTTGTGGAACGAACACTAAAGCAAGGGGCGGCCCCGCGGAACGCCGGGTGCGGACGCCACCGGTCTCCTGCCGTGCCGGGCGGGCGAACGGGAGGCAGCCCGGGGCCCGCGCCGACGGTCTCGCCCTTCGGTGATCCGCCTCCCCGGACTCCACGGCCGGCCACCTCGCCCGGGGTTTCCCAGGCCGGTTCCTCCTCTACAGGACCTCACACTCCTCGGAGCGGGCGGCCTCGAAGACGGCCCGCAGGCCGGCGGGCGGCGCCGTGATCCTCCGCGCCCGGACGTCGATCCACGCGCCGAGCGAGTGCACGACGGCGGCCTCCTCGCCGTCCTCCCGGAACACGGTCTGGCGCACCCGCCACCGCGCGCAGTCCTCGGTCAGCCCCACCACCTCGCAGGAGACCTCGACCTGTTCGGCGAGGAAGACCTCGCGGCGGTAGCGGACCTCCTCACCCAGCAGCACGGCGGCGAACCCCTCCTTCTGCAACGCGCGGACGTCCCATCCCGACGCCACGAGGAAGCCGAGCCTGGCCGTGCTCGCGTACTCGAGGTACCTGGTGTTGCGCAGGTGGCCGTTGAAGTCGACATCGTCCCAGCGGACTTCGAAAGATTTCCGGAAAGCTTCAGACATGTCATGGAGAGTACCGGCCGCCGAGGAGACACGTGTGAATGGTACGGCCCCACCCGGAGCAAACACCGGATGCCCGGAGATGAACCATCCGGCCTGGTGCGACCGTGTATCGGGCAGCGGCATATGTGTGTGGCCGCGGAGAGACTGAGGTGGAAACATGAGTACGAGGCGCCGGAGGCCGGCCTGACGGCCGGGCCGGCGCCGCGGCCGCCCCGCGGCCAGGGGGTCCGCCTCCGCGACGCCTCGTGGAGCACCCCGTCCGACACGATCAGGGGCAGCGCGCGGACGCACGCTGCCGTTCCGGGAAGTCAGGGCAGGAAATGATCAAAAACGTGCGAGTGAAGGCCGTACTGGTCGCCGCCGCGGCGGCCGGCAGCCTCCTCGGCTTCACCCCCAGCGCCAGCGCCGCCGGGAACTGCGACCACTACGGCCAGCCCGGCTACATCCAGATGTTCACCGGCGGGAACTTCACCGGGAACTGCTACGAGACGTACTACTGGAACACCGTCCCCGACTTCAGGAACGTCCCCAACGGCATGAACGACAGCATCTCCTCCGTGCGGAGCTGGTCCGGAGGGTCCTTCGGGGACGGGGGCTTCTCGGACGCGTCCCTGTGGACGGACCAGTACGGCAGGGGTCTAGCGTTCACCTTCCACTCCGGCGAGTCGTGGCCGAACCTCCCCTCCTGGATCAACGACAAGGCTTCCTCGCTCTACTGAACGAGGGGGCTCAGTAGCTGTCGTAGCGGGGCTTTCCGTTCGGCCGGTAGACGCCGACGACGGTGCCGCCCTTCGTCGTGGAGACGCTGACCGGCTCCAGCGCGGTGGGGACCGCTCCGTCGGCGAACAGCCGCTTGCCGGTGCCGATGATCACCGGATGGATGGTCAGCCGGTACTCGTCGACGAGGCCGTGCCGCATGAGGGTCTGGGCGAGGTCGCCGCTGCCGACGACCGTGATGTCACCGCCGTCGGACGCTTTCAGCTCGCGCACGGCATCGACGGTGTCGCCCTCCAGCAGCGTGGAGTTCTGCCACTCGACCGATGTCAGGGTCCGGGACGCCACGTACTTGCGCATGCTGTTCATCCGGTGGGTGAACGGGTTGCCGGGGTCGGCGGTCGGCCAGTACGACGCGAAGATCTCGTACGTCCTGCGGCCGAGCAGCATCGTGTCGGAGCGCTCGTACCAGCCGGAGACGGCCGCGCCGACCTCCTCGTCGTCCACCGGTTTCTGCCAGCCGCCGTGCTCGAAGCCGCTTCGGGCGTCCTCGTCCGGGCCGCCCGGGGCCTGCATGACGCCGTCCAGCGTCAGGAACGTGCAGACGATGATCTCGCGCATGGTGCGCTCCTTTCCTCGCAGGGTGGACCGCACCACCGCCGGAAACTCATCGGCGGCACTTCCGCGCCGCTCCACGACGCCCGGCCGGCACGTTCCCCGCCCGCCCACAAGGCGGTGAGGCGTGCGGGGAACGGGGGGCAGTCCCTGAGAGCTGCGGACAAAAGGGGCGCCCGGCTCGCGACGCCCGGCACGCACGCTCGCGGCGTTGCCGAAAGGCCCTGGTAGCTCCGCTACGTCGAGGAGCGCGAGCGCTTCTCGCAGTCGGCGACGGACGTGCCGGGGACGTGACCGCCGCGGGCCGGTGCGCGGCGGTCGCCTGGACCGCCGCGCGATACTGCGGTGGTGTCCCGTCGGCCGCCGCGCGGGCCGTGCGCCGCGGCCGGGTTCCGCCGTCTCGTCCCCTGGGGGTCCAGTGAAGTACAGAGCCGTTCTCCTCGCGTTCTTCCTCCTGCCCGCGCTGTGGGGGGTCGCGGATCTCGCGGGTGCTCTCACAGCCTCGACCGAGGTGGTGTGCCCGGGGGAGAACGTGCGTGACGGGGAGGAGCGGCCCGGCCCGATGCGACCGGGGGACGGCGAGTGCTCGGTGCTGGAGGGTTCCCTCGCGGTGGCGAGCCGGACGTACGAGGAACAGCGCAACCACCAGTCCGTGCAGCGCCGGCGGGACGCCAGGAACGGGGCCCTGCTCATGGCGTACGGCGCCGTGGGGGCGCTCGTGGCCTGGCGTGCCACCCGGCGGACCACGGACGACACCTGAACCCCGCCCCCGGTGACGGACGCACCGCGAGGAACCACCGGCGGCCACCGCGTCGTCCCGCCCCGGCCGCGCAGACGGCCGCGCAGACGGCCGCGCGCGGCAGGCGGGGGCGGTGAATGGTCGAAGACGCGGGTTCAGCGGCAGGCGGTGCGGTGAGTCGTCGAACGCACGGGTTCATCCGACTCGGGCCGACTCGGATCGGGTCGGGTCGGCGCGGCCCGACCCGGCCGCCGTCCGGCGTTCCGAAGGCGGCCCGCGACCAGCGGCCTCGCGGTCCGGCCCCGGCCACGCGGTTGGCACGGACGGTCAGACTCCGTGGCACATCCGGTCACACCCGGGGCGCCCCGGGGAAGACCATGGAGACATGACCAGCAACAACCCGGGCGTCTTCGGCGGACGCCTGCTCATCGGCGCCACCGGCTCCGCCGCCGTCGCCACGCTTCCGGTGTACATCAACGCGCTGCGCGCCGGCTTCACCGGGACGATCACCGTCCTGATGACGCACACCGCCGCCACGTTCCTCCCGCCGCACACCGTCGGTCTGTTCGCCGACCGTGTGGTCACCGGCACGAGGCCGGACGACTGGGGCCGGGAGAACCAGGCCACCCTCGCGGCCGGGCACGACATGATGACCGTCCTGCCGGCCACCGCCAACATGCTCTCCGCCGTCGCCACGGGCGCCGTCCCGAACCTGCTGACCGCGACGATCGCCGCCGCCGGCTTCCCCGTGGTGTTCTTCCCGGTGATGACCGACGGCATGTGGGGCAAGCCGGCGGTCCGGCGCAACGTGGAACAGCTCCGCCTCGACGGCTACCACGTCGTCGACCCGCAGCAGGGACAGCGTTACGACGTCGGCCTCGGCGAGTTCGTCGAGGGGCCCATGCCGCCCGCCCCGCCACGGTTCGTCGACGTGGTCCGGGAGTTCATGCCCGGCAACGGCTGACCGTGTGAGGCGAGTCGCCGCCGGCTGATCGGACGACGGCCGGGTCCGGCGGTGCTCCCGCCGGACCCGGCCTGTTCCGCCTCAGCGTGATTCGCTCCCGAGAGCGGCACTCATGGTGCGCAGGCGACGCGTCTGCACTCTGCTGTTGTAGAGCATCGAGCCGAGGAAGAGGACGGTGATCACGGCCATCCCGACGGTCTGCCGCGGCCCCGCGGTGAAGGCCGTCAGTACGGTGATCGTGCCGAAGAGCACGCCGAGGAAGACGAGCGCGGCCACCCGGTGCCTGCCGCGGTGCAGCCGCTGCCCGACCAGTTCGCGCATCGCCCGGCGTTCCCGCGGGTCCGAGGGGACCTCACCGGTGCGCAGTTTGCGGTCCAGCGACACGAGGCCGTCCGTCGTACCGCCCGCGGCCCGCTTCTCCCTGCGGCGTGCGCTCAGCGCCACGCCGACACCGCCGAGGGAGATCACCGCCGTGCGCACCACCACGGACAGGAACGAACGGCCCGGGTACAGGAGGGTGATCACCACGGCGGCGACGAGCACCGACAGGGCGATCTGCACCCACAGGTGCCGGGCGAGGAAGACGTTGACGCGTTCCATGACCCGCCCCCTCTCAGCTCCGGCTCATGCGCCGCACGGCGCACGCGGTCGCCAGGAGGACCCAGGCCACCGCGCAGTACGCCCAGGCCGTCACCCCACGGACGGCACCGACCGAACTCGCGAGCGCCCACAGGGTGAGGACGACACACAGCGCGGTCCACGCGATGTCGGAGATCCGTGCGCGCAACTGCGTACGCTGCGGGGCACCGAGCCGTAACGCTCCGGACGGTGGTTCCTCGATCCTTCGCCGCGGCTCCACAGCCGTCACTCCCTTCAGGTGTACGGATCCTCCGGTTACCCGGCCTGTCTTGGCGCACGCCTCAAGCAGGGTGAGCCGTAAAGGAGTTGACCGGGCCGAGCGGGTGCGGGGAACGCGCTGGGGAGTACAACGGCGGAGCGCGCGGATTCGGCAGGCGCGGGGCGCGAACGAGGGGGACGCGAACGGGCGCGCCCCCCTGCGGGGCCCTGCCGCCTACCGGACCCCGGCGGCGACGGGCACCGTGTTCGCGGCACGCGTCACCGCGGCCAGGCTGGCGGCGAGGACGGAACGGTCCCGGCCCGCCGCCCACCGGACCCCCTCCCCGGCCCGGAACTCCAGGAGGGTGAGGGCCTCGCCGTCGTTCCCGGCGTCGACGCTGGTCTGGTGCAGGCTCACCACGTCGACGCGGATGCCCCGCGAGTCCAGGGCTTCGGTGAGCGCTTCGACCGGGCCGACGTCGGCGTGCGTACTGGTGTGAGCGGTCCCGTCGATCCGGAGCGTGACCGTGGTGCTGTTCCGGCCGCCGGTGTCGCTCGTCTCGTACCCGGCCAGTTCGACGGCCGGGCCGGGGCTCGCCGCAGCCCTCGGGGAGGGAGCGAGGTAGGCGTCCTCGAAGACGTCCCACAGGCCCGCCGCGGTGACCTCGTGGCCGGTGGTCTCGGTGCGCCGCTGGACGTGGCGGGCGAAGTCGATCTGGAGCCGGCGCGGCAGTTCGATGCCGTACTCCGTCTCCAGCAGGTAGGCGATGCCGCCCTTGCCGGACTGGGAGTTGACCCGGATGACCGCCTCGTAGCTGCGCCCGAGATCGGCGGGGTCGACCGGCAGGTACGGGACCGACCACTCCAGCTCGTGCTCCGCGACGCCCCGGGCCGCGGCGCGGGCGCGGTGCTCGGCGAAGCCCTTCCTGATCGCGTCCTGATGGGTGCCGCTGAAAGCGGTGTGCACCAGGTCGCCCACGTAGGGGTGCCGGGGATGGACCTCGATGCGGTTGCAGTACTCGACGGTGCGCCGCACCTCGTCGATGTCGGAGAAGTCGATCATCGGGTCGACGCCCTGGGCGTGGAGGTTCAGGGCGAGGGTGGCGATGTCCACGTTGCCGGTGCGCTCGCCGTTGCCGAAGATGCATCCCTCGACGCGCTGCGCCCCGGCGAGGACGGCCAGTTCGGCGCAGGCGATGCCGGTTCCCCGGTCGTTGTGCGGGTGCACGGAGAGGATCACCGAGGAGCGGCGGGCGAGGTTCTTGTGCATGTACTCGATCTGGTCGGCGTACACGTTCGGCGTGGCGACCTCGACGGTGGCCGGCAGGTTCAGCACGACGGGGCGGTCGGGACTGGCGTCCCACAGCCCGGTCATGGCGTCGCAGACCTCCAGCGCGTAGTCCGGTTCGGTGAGGTTGAACACCTCGGGGGAGAACTCGAACCGCACATGGGGCAGGTGCCCGGCCAGCGCGAGAACGTCGCGGCCGCCGGCGAGGATCAGCTCCTTCAGCGTGTGGCGGTCGTGGCCGAGGACGACATCCCGCCAGACGGGCGCGGTGGCGGTGTACAGGTGGATCACGACGGGGTTGGTGATGCCCCGGATCGAGTCGACCGTGCGCTCGATCAACTCGCGGCGCGCCGGGGTGAAGACGACGATCGTCACGTCCTCGGGCGCGAGGTCCGACTCGGCGATGAGCCGGACGAAGTCGTAGTCGGTCTGCGAGGCGGACGGGTAGCCGACCTCGATCTCCTTGTAGCCCATGGCGACCATCAGCTCGAAGAAGCGCCGTTTGCGCGCCGGATCCATCGGCTCGGCCAGAGCCTGGTTGCCGTCGCGCAGGTCGACGGGCACCCACAGCGGCGCCGTCGTCAACTGCCGCGTCGGCCAGTCGCGTTCGGTGAGCGGGACCTCGACACGGGAGCGGACGTCGCGGTAGCGGTGTGACGGCATCGGTGAGTGCCGCTGCCGGTTCCAGGCCGGTGCGCCCGCGGGGACGGGGCCCGCCGGGGCGGAGGTTCGGGGGGTGGGTGCGTGAGTCATAGGGTGGAATCCTGCTTCGCTGTCACGTAGGGGAGACCGGCGCGGACGAGCGCTCCACGTCGGGGCGCCGGCCTGGCTAGGCCCCGACGTGGCGGAGAAGGAGGAGGATCCCGGAGTTCAGCACGGGTGCACCGTAGCACAACTCCTCAGACAAGTAGAGAAGTTACGGAGACGGGAGGGCCGAGATGGCTCAGGTCCGGCGTGCGCCCCTGGCCGATCAGGCGGCGCAGGCGCTGATGGAGCGCATCCGGGCCGGGGAGTGGCGGCTGGGCGAGAAACTGCCTGGCGAGACCACCCTCGCCCCCCAGCTCGGCGTGGGCCGCTCGACGGTCCGCGAGGCGATCCGGCAGCTCGCCGGCCGCGGCGTGCTCGCCTCCCGGCAGGGAGCCGGTGTCTTCGTCACCGCCCTCGACGCCCCCGAGGACTGGGACCACGTGGTACGCCGTGCCGACATCGTCTCCGTGATCGAGGCGCGCGTCGCCATCGAGACCGAGGCCGCCGCCCTCGCGGCCGGACGCCGGACCCCGGCGGAACTGCGGGCGATGCGCCGCGCCCTGGCGGATCGCCGCGCACGGCGTTCCGGCATCGAGGAGCACGTGGACGCGGACACGGCGTTCCACCGCAGCATCGTCGTGGCGGCGCACAATCCGATCCTGACCGAGCTGTTCGACGGGTTCACCCCGCGCAGCCGGCAGGCCATGATCGAGATGCTGCGCATCCGCGGCGGTCTCGGCGACGGCGCCGACCACGACCCCGACCACGACGCCCACGCCCGTCTGCTGGAGGCCGTCGCCCAGGGAGACCCCCAGGCGGCGGCGGAGTCCAGCCGCGCCCATCTCCTCACCATCAAGGCACAACTGAGCTGACCATCCGCGCGGCCGGGCAAGGACCGCCGCCCGCCACTTCTCGTGGACCGTGCCGGTCGGCCGGGTGACCCGGCATCCTCCGGCCGCGCGGCGACTCGGCACCCCCGGGTGGCGCCGCGTCCCCCGGGCCGGCGCGGGCCCGGCCCGGGCACCCCGACACTCGGCACCCCCTGGTACCCGGCGCCCCAGGCACTCGGCACCCCCTGATACCCGGCACCCCCGGCACTGGCACCACCCGGTACCGGCACCGCCCGGTACCCGGCACCGCCCGGTACCCGGCACCGCCCGGTACCCGGCACCGCCCGCCCTCCCCGGTCGCTACGCGCCCCGTGCCGTCCGGCGGAAGGCCGTCGGTGTCGTGCCGGTGCGCTGCCGGAAGAACTTGGTGAAGTCGCCGGCCCCGGCGAACCCGAGCAGCTCGGCCACCGCGCCGACGGACAGCCCGCCGTGGGCCAGCTCCCGCTTGGCCTCCAGGACCACCCGCTCGTCGACATAGCGCTTGGCCGACATCCCGGTGGCCGCCTCCGCGGCCCGGGTGAGCGTGCGCCGGCTGTAGCCGAGGGCGGCGGCGTAGTCCTCCACCCGCCGGGTGACGGCGAAGTCCCGCTCCACGGCCGCGTGGAAACGGCGGAACGTTTCGCTCGGCACCGGCCTGCCGGGTTCGGCCCCGTAGGCCGCCGTCAGCCGTTCCACGAGCACCGCCAGCAGGTGCCGCAGCACCCTCAGATGGGCCTCCAGCGGCAGTTGGGCCGCGGCGTCGTACTCGTGGCGCAGATGGTCCAGAGCCTTGTGCAGCCCGTCGGCCACCGGACCGGCCGGGGCGAGCGGGCCCCGCGCGAAGGGCGGATCGGCGACGGTGGCCGCGGTGGTCGCCGCGTCCGGGAAGCCCGGCGGGAAGGCGACCACCACACCGTCCGCCTCCGGCAGGTCCGGACTCCAGCGCTGCACCTGTCCCGGCCGGATCCACAGCCATTGGCCGGCCGCCGGCTCGTACGTGGTGAAGTCCACGGAGACGGTGACGCGGCCGGAGCGCACCGCGACGATCTGGTGGAAGGCCGGCCGCAGCGGCGCGTACGGATCGTTGCCGTGCCGCAGCGCGCGTTCGGCCAGCCCCGCCAGCTCCACCAGTTCCAGACCGGGCGGCGACCCGGCCGTGTGCCGGAAGACCAGCTCCCGGATCGGAGGGGGCGGCGTCGGCGTCGGTCCCGCCGTCGAAGACTGTCCGTTTTTGCCCATCGTGAGTCCCGAGCTTACCGCCGCGTGCCCCGGCCGCGCTCCTAGGGTGAAGGTGTCGGCGCAGGTCAGCGCCGCAGGGACGAAAGGTGCCGCGGTATGAGACTGATCGTGGGAATGACGGGAGCCACGGGCGCCGTCCTCGGTGTCCGTTTCCTTCGGACCCTGGCCGAGCTGCCGGAGGTGGAGACGCATCTGGTCCTCAGCCGGTGGGCGCGCACCACGATCGAACTGGAGACCGGCCTGTCCGCGGACGAGGTCGGTGACCTGGCCGACGTCGTGCACCGCCCGGAGGACCAGGGAGCCGTCATCTCCTCCGGCTCCTTCCGCACCGACGGCATGGTGGTGGTGCCGTGCTCGATGAAGACCCTGGCCGGCATCCGCGCCGGCTACGCCGACGGGCTGGTGGGCCGGGCCGCGGACGTCGTCCTCAAGGAGCGCCGGCGGCTCGTGCTGGTGCCCCGGGAGACACCGCTGAGCGAGATCCACCTGGAGAACATGCTCGCGCTCTCCCGGATGGGCGTCCGGATGGTCCCCCCGATGCCCGCCTTCTACAACCATCCGCAGACCGTGGACGACATCGTCGACCACGTCGTCGCGCGCCTGCTCGACCAGTTCGACCTGCCCGCCCCGGCCGCCAAGCGCTGGGAGGGCATGCGAGCCGCCCGCTCCCTGCGGCCGGCGTCCTGACGGCGGCGCCCCGGCCGCCCGCCGCCCCCTTCAGCGGCCCCCCACGGAACCCCACCCGCCATCCCCCACGGAACCCACCCGCCATCCTCCGACGGACCCACCGGCCATCCCCCGACGGACCCCGCCGGCCATCCCCGACGGAATTCCTCAACGGACCGCGCCAAGGCCTCCCACCAACCCCCACGGAGTACCCATGCCCTACGACGATCTGCGCTCCTTCCTCGACACCCTCGACAAGGAGGGGCAACTGCTGCGGGTCGCGGAGGAAGTCCTCCCCGAGCCCGATCTGGCCGCCGCCGCCAACGCCACCGGCCGGATAGGAGAAGGCGCACCCGCCCTCTGGTTCGACAACGTCAAGGGCTTCACCGACGCCCGCATCGCCCTCAACGTGCACGGTTCCTGGGCCAACCACGCGCTCGCCCTCGGCCTGCCCAAGCACACCCCGGTCAAGGAGCAGGTGGCCGAGTTCGCCCGGCGCTGGGACGCCTTCCCCGTCCCGCCCGAACGGCGCGAGGACGCCCCCTGGCGCGCCAACACGCAGGAGGGCGCCGATGTCGACCTCTTCTCCGTGCTGCCCCTGTTCCGTCTCAACGACGGCGACGGAGGCTTCTACCTCGACAAGGCCGCCGTGGTCTCCCGCGACCCCGACGACCCCGGCAGCTTCGACAAGCAGAACGTCGGCACGTACCGCCTCGAGGTCATCGGCCGCGACCGGCTGGCCATCCAGCCCGTCCCCGTCCACGACGTCGCGCTGCACCTGCGCAAGGCCGAGGAGCGGGGCGAGGACCTGCCCATCGCCATCACCCTCGGCAACGACCCGGTGATGGCCATCGTGGCCGGCATGCCGATGCGCTACGACCAGAGCGAGTACGAGATGGCGGGTGCCCTGCGCGGCGCGCCCGCGCCCATCGCCACCGCCCCGCTCACCGGCTTCGACGTGCCCTGGGGATCGGAGGTCGTGATCGAGGGTGTCGTGGAGAGCCGCAAGCGCCAGATCGAGGGACCCTTCGGCGAGTTCACCGGGCACTACTCCGGTGGCCGCCGGATGCCCGTGATCCGCGTCGACCGGGTCTCGTACCGCACCCGCCCGGTCTTCGAGTCGCTGTACCTGGGCATGCCGTGGACCGAGTGCGACTACCTCGTCGGACCCAACACGTGTGTCCCGCTGCTGAAGCAGCTGCGCGCCGAGTTCCCCGAGGTGCAGGCCGTCAACGCCATGTACACGCACGGCCTGCTGGCGATCATCTCCACGCGCAAGCGTTACGGAGGTTTCGCCAAGGCGGTCGCGATGCGCGCCATGACCACCCCGCACGGGCTGGGGTACATCACCACGGTCATCGTGGTCGACGAGGACGTCGACCCCTTCAACCTCCCCCAGGTCATGTGGGCGGTGTCCGCGAAGGTCAACCCGTCCGGCGACGTGCTGATCATGCCGAACCTGCCGGTCGTCGAACTGGCGCCCGCCGCGCAGCCCGCCGGCATCACCAGCAAGATGATCATCGACGCGACCACCCCCGTCGCCCCCGACGTGCGGGGCAACTTCTCGACGCCCGCCAAGGACCTGCCCGAGACGCGCGACTGGGTGACCAGGATCCAGGACCTCATGGCCGCGCGCGGCTGAGCCGTCCGGTGCCACCTGCCCCCTCACCCCGGCACTTCCTCCGCCACCCCGGCAGTTCCCCACCATCCCCACACCTGCCCCGCCGACCCCGACCTCCCGACGTTTGTCGCCCCCGAGAAGGAGAGACCGCATGACCGAGTGCCCCCGCTGCGCCTTCGGGACCATCGAGACGCTGCACACCTCGCCCGTCCCCGGCGTGTGGGACGTCCTGCAGTGCCGGCGCTGCCTGTACACCTGGCGCACCACCGAACCCGCCCGCCGCACCCGGCGCGAGGCCTATCCGGAGCAGTTCCGGCTGACTCCGGAGGACATCGAGGCCGCCCCGGAGGTCCCGGCCGTACCGCCGCTGCGCGCTTCGGCCTGACAGGCGTACGGCGCCCATCCGCCGGGCCGGTGCGGCGCAGAGAGGCGTACGGCGCCCATCCGCCGCCCGGGCCGCCCGGGTGCGGCAGGCGCGGCCCGGGGCCGGCGCTCGCTCGCAGGGCGGCCTTCGGGCCCCGACCGGGGGCGCCCCGCGTTCGCCGGCCGTGACGGGCGCGGGCGCTGGTGCCGGTGATCCGCCGACCGCCGTAGCGGGAGCCGCGCCGGGACCGTCCGGCCGCGGCCGTCACCGTCGTCCGGAGCGGTAGGCGCCCGGTGTCAGGCCCGTGACGTGCTTGAACGCCCGGTAGAGCTGTGCCTCGCTCCCGAACCCGCACTCGTGGGCCACGGCGGCCAGCGTGCGGTCGGGGTGTGCCGACACCAGCCGCTGGGCGAGCGACACCCGCAGTGCGCGGATCAGCTCCGTGAGCGGTTCGCCGTCCTCGGCCAGGGCGCGGTACATCGTGCGCCGCGAGACACCGCAGCCCGCGGCCACCCCGGCGGCGTCCAGAGCGGGGTCGGTGAGGTGGCGGCGGACGAAGCGGTGGACACGTTCCCGCGTCAGCGCCGCCGCCGACGCCCGCGGCGGTGCGGTGCCCGCCGCCCAGGACACGGCCGTGCCCAGCAGGTCGACGGCGTGCGGCACCAGCGCCCGGGCCGCCGCCGGGTCCGCGCCCTGCAGGCGGTTGAGCCCGACCAGGAAGTCGGCGACCACCCGGCCGGGGCCTCGGGCGCCCAGTTCCACGGCGGTCACCCCGTTGAGGGATCGGTGCGGCAGCCGAGCCCTGGGCACCTTGACCACCAGTTGGGAGAACTCGTCCGCGAAGTCCAGCGTGTAGGGGCGGGAGCTGTCGACGAAGGCCATCGCGCCGGGGGCGAGTTCGACCGCCTGTCCGTCCTGCTCCAGCCCGGCCCGGCCGCGCAGCTGGATGTTGGCGAGCAGGACGTCCTCGTCGTCCCGGGCGATCAGCCGTCGCGTCCGCGCCACCCGCTGGCCGCCGGCGGCCAGCTCGGCGAACCCGATCCCGTCCAGGACGGACGTCTCGATCCGGCCCTCGAAGACACCCTCCGTCCCGGGGCGCACCGCCACCCCGACAAACGTGTCGCAGACCACGTCCGCCCAGTAGGCGAACGCGTCGGCTTCCGCGACGTCGGTGCTGGTCCACCGGGTGTGCGCTCGGTCGTTCATACGTTCAATGATGCCGCGCTGTCCGCACACGCACCGGACCCCCGGGGCGGCCGGTGACCGGACCCCGCCGGGGAGTGCCGCCCCCGCGCTCTCCGGGTGGGTACGGATCGAGCCTCCCCCGGGGCACGGAGCGGGTCCGGGCTCTCCGAGTGGGTACGGATCGGGCCTCCGTCGTGGGCACGAGGGCGGGCACGGATCGAGCCTCCCTCGTGGGCACGGATCGGGCCCTCCGCGCGGGGTCCGAACGGGTTCCCCCGTGGGCGCAGGGCGGGCCCTCCGCACGGGCTCGGAACGGGCCGCCGCGGTGGGCGCGGACCGTGCGGCCGGCGGCCTCGCGCGGGCTCAGACCAGCCCGCGGGCCGAGGCCCTGATCCCCGCCTGGAACCGGGTGTCGGCCCCCAGCTTGGTCAGGACGGCGGCGACACGCCGGGTGGCGGTCCGGGTGCTGCACCCCAACTGGCGGGCGATGGCCTGGTCCTTGAGCCCGGCCTTGAGCATGTTCAGCAGGAGGAGGTCGTCAGGGCCGAAGGTGTCGTCCGGGGCCGGAGCCGTCGCCGCGATCGGCTCGGCACGGGCCCAGTAGGCCTCGTACAGCTCCATCAGGGCGTCGAGCATGCCCGACGGATGGATGACGACGAGGTCGTCGTAGACCGGACCGGACAGCGGGACCAGGGCGACCCGCTTGTCGATGATGTGCAGTTTGAACGGCAGGTCCGGCAGCATCCTGGACCGCTCGCCCAGTTCGGCGAGTCTGAGCAGCGTGGCGAACCGTCCGGGGCGCTCCATGGACTGCGGGCAGTAGATGGAGCGCACGTCGATGCCCCGGCGCAGCCAGGCCGCCGTGATGGCGAACTCCTCCTCGTTGCTGTGCAGGCCGCCGTCCGGGCGGCCCACGTAGGGCGGCCGGTCCAGGGCCCACATGTGGCTGGTCGCGGAGTTGCTCAGCTGCTCGACCCGTTCCAGGATCAGCTCCCGGTCCGAGAGGACCTCCACCAGGTTGCGCGGGTCCGAGCGCAGCCGCCCCTCCCGGTAGCGCTCGGCGATCCGGTCGATCTCCGTGCGGGCCGAGGCCAGCGCGGTCTCCGTCTCGAACCGCCGCCTGGCCAGCAGGGGCAGCAGCGCGGCCTGGGGGTTCGTCGCCTGGAAGCGGCCGTGACCGGCGTCGTGGAGGAGCCCGAGATCCCGCAGCCGGGCAGCGGACGCGCGCACCTCGTCCTCCGGTGTCCCCAGGGACGCGGCGACGTCCGCGACGGTCACCCGGCCGTGGTCCAGGAAACACCGGTACACCGGTTCGTCGGACTCGGCTATGCCCAGGACCGTGAGCACGTATGCATACCTCCGTCGGTCGGTGTGTGACATCCGTGGCGAGATCGGTCAACCGTCCAAACCGGCCATCAGAGTATCTGGACACCTGTCGGAGGTACAGCGTTCACTTTCCTCGCCGCGACACTCGTCCGCCCGGTCCGGCTCCCTTGCCACCAGCACGCGCAGCGCCGTCCGAAGGCGCGGAGGCACCCTCCGGCCGGGCCCACTCCTCATGGAGGAACGTGTGAGTTCCGTGTTCCGAAGAAAGACACTCGCCTGGGGTGCGGCAGCTCTGGCCGTCTCGCTGGCGGCCGTCTGCACCGGCGCGCCGGCCCAGGCGGCCGGTGATACGCGGGCCCGCCCGGCCGGTGACGTGCGGGCCGGGTCGGCCGGTGGCCCGCAGGCCCCCGTCGCCGTCACCGGGCGCTCCCCCTCCGGCCGTTACATCGTGACCCTCGAGGACGCACCGGTCGCCCTCTACAAGGGCGGCGTGGACGGCCTGGCCGCCACGGCCCCCTCGGCGGGCGCCAAGGTCGACGCCTCCAGTACCGCCGCGCACCGCTACGGCGACTACCTGCGCAGGCGGCAGAGCGAGGCGGCCGCGTCGGTCGGCGCCACGGTCCGCGGCCGCTACACGGTCGCGGTCAACGGCTTCGTGGCGGACCTGACCCCTCTTCAGGCCGTCCGCCTCAGCAGCCGCCCGGGGGTCCTAGCCGTCAGCCCGGACGCCCGGGTCAAGGCGACGGACGACTCCCGGTCGACCGACTTCCTGGGCCTGTCCGGGCGCCAGGGGGTGTGGTCGAAGCTCGGGGGCACCGCCAAGTCCGGCAGGGGCGTGGTGGTCGGGGTCATCGACAGCGGCGTCTGGCCGGAGAGCGCGTCGTTCGCCGCCCCGCCCCTGGGCACCGCCCCGCCCACCGCCAAGGACCCGTACCGCCCCTACCGCGAGGGCGGCGTGATCAAGATGAAGAAGGCCGACGGCGGCACGTTCACCGGCGTCTGCCAGAGCGGTGAGAAGTTCACCGCGAGCGCCTGCAACACCAAACTCGTCGGCGCCCGGTACTTCAACGACGGCTGGCTGGCCACGACACCGCCCGAGGAGCGGGGCGACTACCTCTCGGCGCGGGACAGCAGCGGCCACGGCACCCACACCGCGTCCACCGCCGCGGGCGACGCGGATGTTCCGGTGAGCGTTCAGGGGCACGACTTCGGGAAGATCTCCGGGGTGGCGCCGGGCGCGGCGCTCGCCGTGTACAAGGCGCTCTGGACGCAGAAGGGCACGACGGACGCCGGCGGTGACGCCTCCGACATCGTCGCCGCCATCGACCAGGCGGTGGCGGACGGCGTCGACGTCATCAACTACTCGGCGGGCCGGGTGGTGGAGTCCTGGCTCGACGAGCCCATCGTGCAGGCGTTCCGGGCGGCGGCGCAGGCAGGTGTCTTCGTGTCGGCCGCCGCGGGCAACGAAGGACCCTCCAAGAGCATCATCGACAACACCGCGCCCTGGATGACGACGGTCGCCGCGAGCACGCTGCGGCCCACGGAGGCCACGGTGAAACTGGGCGACGGCCGGACCTTCGTCGGCGGCAGCCTCACCGTGCGGACGGCCGTCGGCCCGAAGCCTCTGGTCCTCGCCGGCGACGTCAGATCGGCCGGGACGACGGACGAGGACGCGCGGCTGTGCCGGGAGGGCTCCCTCGACCCGGCGAAGACGGCCGGCAAGGCGGTGGTGTGCGACCGCGGGATCACCACCCGGGTGAGCAAGTCGGCCGAGGTGGCGCGCGCCGGCGGCGTCGCCATGGTGCTGGTGAACACCACCGACCAGGAGACCGACAGTGACATCCACGTCGTGCCGACCGTGCACCTGAACGGTCCGGGAGCCGCGGACGTCCGCGCCTACGCGGCCACACCGGGCGCCACGGTGACGTTGCAGCCGGGCGGCTCGACCGGGACGCCGTACCCGCAGATCGCCCCGTTCTCCTCCCGGGGTCCGTCGGCCGTCAACGAGGGCGCGCTGATCAAGCCGGACATCGCCGCGCCGGGCGTCGGTGTCCTCGCGGCCGTCGCGCCGCCGGGCAACTTCGGCCACGACTTCGACTTCATGACCGGTACGTCGATGGCGGCGCCCCAGATCGCCGGCCTCGCCGCCCTCTACTTCGGTGTGCATCCCAAGTGGTCCCCGATGGCGGTCAAGTCCGCCATGATGACGACCGCCGTGGACACCAGGACCGCCTCGGGCGGCACCGGCACGGACGTGTACGCGCAGGGTTCGGGGGAGGTCGATCCCGCCGCGATGTTCGACCCGGGCCTGGTCTACGACTCGTCGAACCGCGACTGGCTCGCGTACGAGGAGGGCCTCGGCATCCGCACCGGAACCGGCACGGCCCCCGTCGCGCCCAGCGATCTGAACTACCCGTCCCTCTCCGTGGACCGGCTGCTGGGATCGCGCACCCTCACCCGCACCCTGACCGCGACCCGGCCGGGTGTGTACCGGGCCGAGGTGGACCGGCCCGGCTTCCGCGCCGAGGTGAAGCCCTCCACGCTGCGCTTCACCCGCGCGGGACAGACCGCCGCGGTCACCATCAGGCTGACCCGGACCACCGCGCCCTCCGGCATCCCCGTCACCGGGCACCTGACCTGGAGGGGCAGCGGACACGTCTTTGTGCGCAGCCCCATCGCCGTCACCCCGCAGATGGTGGAGGCGCCCGACCGGGTCGAGGCGGGCCCGGGGAGCGAGGGGAGCGTCTCCTACTCCCTGACCCCCGGAACCGAGAAGCTGACGCTCACCGCCCACGCCCCGGTCACGGGCCCCGCTGTGCGGGGCGAGGTCGACATGGCGACGGGCGGCGCGCAGGAGTACGCCATCACCGTCCCCGAGGGGACCAAGGCGGGTGAGGTCCTCGCCACCACGGACACCCCGGACTCGGGCGTGGCCCTGTACGTCCTGAACACCCCGGCCGACGGGCGGCCCTGGACGATCGTGGCCGAGAGCGCGGGATCGCAGCACCGGCAGCACGTCACCTTGAAGGGCCTGGAACCGGGCCGGTACACCGTCTTCGTCCTGGCCGGGGACTACCACGCCGGTACGACGGCCACACCGTTCACTCTCCAGACCGATCTGGTGACAGCCGGCTCGCCCACGACCGGCACGTTCACCGTGTCACCGGCGAGGCCCGCCACGACACCGCTGCGGCCGATCACGGTCACCGGCCACTGGAGCGGCGTGACGAGGACCCCGGCCACCGCGTACGTGGAGTACCCGGACGGCACCGGCACACTCGTCGGCATCGACGGCTGACCGGCCCCCGGCAGGTCCCCGGTCCTCAGCCCCTGCGGCTGCCGTGCGGGGCAGCCGCAGGGGCGACCGGGCGGGAGCGGCCGTGTCTCCCGGTACCCGTGTCTCCCGGTACCCGTGTGTTCCGGATACGTGTGTCATGTGTGACGCTGACGCCCATGTCGATCATCGCAAACGCCGTGGTCCTGCTCATCGCCGCGCTCCACTGCTGCATCCTGGTCCTCGAGATGTTCCTGTGGACCGGGCCAAGGGCCCGCGCCGCCTTCGGGACCACCGCCGCTTTCGCCTCCGAGACGAAGGCGCTCGCGGCCAACCAGGGGCTGTACAACGGATTCCTCGCCGCGGGGCTGGTGTGGGGCGCGGTGGCGTCCGGACCGGTGGGGTTCCAGGCGAAGGTGTTCTTCCTGACGTGCGTGGCCGTGGCCGGCGTGTACGGCGCCGCCACGGCCGCCCGGAAGATCCTCTTCGTGCAGACCGTTCCCGCCCTGACCGGACTGGCGCTGGTGCTGGCCGCCCGCTGACCGGGTCCGCGGCAGCCGGCAGCGTCACCCGCCCCCGGCCGGGGCCCGGTCACGCCCGCCCGACCCCGGACCCTTCACGCCGCCGCGGGCCCCCGGTCACGTCACGACCGCACATGTCCGTAAGGGCCCGGAACACACATATGTGTTCCAGGTCCCCGGCTCGTCGGGCATGATGTCCGCATACAAGGTGTGTGCCGGGTGTGCGCCGGCCGCGGCGCGCGCACACCCGGCAGGCCGGCACCGCCGGGGCTTCGAGACATGCCGAGGACCACTTCTACCGAGGAGCGAACTGTGCCCGAGAACAACCAGAGGCCGCTGACCACGGTCGCCGGTGCGCCGGTTCCCGACAACCAGAACTCCCTGACGGCCGGCCCGCGGGGCCCGATGCTCCTCCAGGACGTGTGGTTCCTGGAGAAGCTCGCCCACTTCGACCGCGAGGTCATCCCGGAGCGCAGGATGCATGCCAAGGGGTCCGGTGCGTTCGGCACCTTCACGGTCACCCACGACATCACCCGGTACACCAGCGCGAGGATCTTCTCCGAAGTCGGCAAGAAGACCGAGATGTTCGCCCGGTTCTCCACCGTGGCGGGGGAGCGCGGCGCGGCCGACGCCGAGCGCGACATCCGCGGCTTCGCCCTGAAGTTCTACACGGAGGAGGGCAACTGGGACCTGGTGGGGAACAACACCCCGGTGTTCTTCTTCCGGGACCCGCTGAAGTTCCCGGACCTCAACCACGCGGTCAAGCGCGACCCGCGCACCAACCTCCGCGACCCCGAGAACAACTGGGACTTCTGGACCAGCCTCCCCGAGGCCCTGCACCAGGTCACCATCGTGATGTCCGACCGCGGCATCCCGGCGTCGTACCGGCACATGCACGGCTTCGGCTCGCACACCTACAGCCTGGTCAACGCCGAGGGCGAACGGTTCTGGGTGAAGTTCCACCACCGTACGCAGCAGGGCGTCAAGAACCTCACGGACGCCGAGGCCGAGGCCCTGATCGGCAAGGACCGCGAGTCCCACCAGCGCGACCTCTTCGACGCGATCGACAGGGGCGACTTCCCGAAGTGGAAGCTCTTCGTGCAGGTCATGCCGGAGGCCGACGCCGAGCACTACCGCTTCCACCCCTTCGACCTCACCAAGGTCTGGTCGAAGAAGGACTACCCGCTCATCGAGGTCGGTGAATGGGAGCTGAACCGCAACCCCGCCAACTACTTCGCGGACGTCGAACAGGCCGCTTTCACCCCGGCCAACGTCGTCCCGGGTATCGGCTTCTCCCCGGACCGGATGCTCCAGGGCCGCCTCTTCTCCTACGGCGACGCCCAGCGCTACCGCCTCGGCGTGAACCACCACCAGATCCCCGTGAACACTCCGAAGAACCCCGTCAACTCCTACCACCGCGACGGCGGCATGCGCGTGGACGGCAACCAGGGCGCCACCCCCGGTATCGAGCCCAACTCCTACGGCCGCTGGCAGGAGCAGCCCGCCTACCGCGAGCCGAGCGGCCGGGCGGGCGCCGTCGCCGACCGGTTCGACTTCCGGGAGGACGACGACAACTACTTCGAGCAGCCCGGCGACCTGTTCCGTCTGATGAGCCCCGAGGAGCGGCGCAGGCTCTTCGAGAACACCGCCCGCGCGATCGACGGCGCCTCGCGGCGGACCGTCGAGCGTCACATCGCCCACTGCACCCGGGCCGACCCCGCCTACGGCGAAGGCGTCCGCAAGGCGGTCGAGGCCCTGGCCGCCGGCGACCTGTGACCCCCGCCCGGTCCGGCGGGGGCACCGCTCCCCACGCCGGACCGGCCCGTACCCCGTCCCCCTACGAGCAGGAGGAGCCGCTCATGACCGGAGGCGGACCGTGACCCCCGAGCAGACGCGGCGCGTCGTGGCGCTCGCCATGGACCTGGCCCGGGAGGGCCACACCGCGCCCCTGGCCGAGTTCGTGCAGCACGGCCTGCCGGTCGACGTCGCCGACCAGGCCGGCAACACCCTCCTGATGCTCGCCGCCTACCACGGTCACGCCGAGACGGTACGCACCCTCATCGGCCTCGGCGCCGACCCCGACCTGCGCAACGCCCGCGACCAGACGCCCCTCGCCGGCGCCCTGTTCAAAGGCGCCGACGACGTGGTGGCGGTACTCCGCCAGGCCGGTGCGGACCTGGACTCCGGCACGCCGACCGCCCGGAGCGCCGCCGCCCTGTTCGGCCGCACCCACCTGCTCACCGGCTGATCCCGGCACACCGGCGCGTCGCCGCAGGTGTCCGGGCCACGGGGCGGACCGCCGCAGGACAGGGGAAGGTCCGGTCGCGCGCGGCCGGGCCCGGCCATGAGCTGGGTCACTTCCCGCCGGTGGTCTGAACCGTTCGGACGGCGTGCCTCGTGAGCAGGATGACAGGCGTTCGCGTGCACGTCCGGGAGGCCCCGGAGAACCGGCGGCCGTGCGGCAGCGCGGTGAGACCGCTCACCGGGTGAGGTGCGGTCCAAGCGGTCCGTCTCGAGCAGGCGCACGCCGCACGAACGAAAGAAGGGCACAAGGCCATGGATCTCCAACTCGCGGGCAAGCGGGCCGTCGTCACCGGCGGAAGCCGGGGCATCGGGTACGCCGTCGGACGGGCCCTCGCGGCCGAAGGCGCGTCCGTCGTCCTCGTCTCCAGAACCGCCGCTGACGCCGAGGAGCGGGCGGACGCCCTTCGGGCGGAGACCGGCGCCGAGGTCATCGGGATCGCGGCCGACACCGGGGAGGACGCGTCGGTGACGGACATGGCGAGCAGGGTGCTGGACCGGCTCGGCGGCGTGGACATCCTGGTCAACAACGCCGCCACGACCAACCCCGGAGCCTTCCCCGACGACGCCCTCGAGACGGAGATCAACGTCAAGGTCCGCGGATACCTGCGATGCGTCCGCGCCTTCGCGCCGGGGATGACGGAACGCGGGTGGGGCAGGGTCGTCAACATCGGCGGACTGGCGTACCGGCAGAGCGGATCGGTGACCGGGTCGGTCCGCAACGCCGCCGTGGTCGCCCTGACGAAGAACCTGGCGGACGAACTCGGGCCGTCCGGTGTCAACGTCGTCTCCGTGCACCCCGCCGCCACCCGGACCCGCACGTTCCTGGACAACCTGGAACAGCGGGCCGCCGCCCTGGGGTGCAGCGCGGCGGAGCTGGAGCGGCAGTACGCCCGGTCCGTCTCCATCGAGCGGATCGTGGAGCCGGAGGAGGTGGCGGCCGTCGTCGCCTTCCTGGCGAGTCCGCTCAGCGTCTCCCTCAACGGCGACCCCGTCATCACGAGCGGCGGGATCAAGGGCGCCATCTCCTACTGACGGCCCGGCGCGCGCCGGCGGGACGCCCGCCCGGACCGCCGGCCGCCGCAGACGCCGACCGCCGTGGGGCGGTGGCCCGCACGGAAGTGACGCAGGCCGGGCACACACGGCCCGGGTCGGGCGGACACGGCCCGGGTCAGGCGGACACGGCCCGGGTCAGGCGGACACGGCCCGGGTCAGGCGGACACGGTCCGGATCAGGGGGCGACGGCGCCGTCGGTCGCGTCGGTGGAGCGCAGCAGGCGCAGGAACGCCTTCACACCCGCGATGATCTCCTGGTTGTCGGTGAGGCGGTTCACCGTGGACTCGAACTCCCTGCCCAGCGCGGCGAACCGGCGCTCGCTCTCCTCGGCGCGTTCGTGCGTGCTCAGGGCGAGCGCGTCCAGGGCGCGGCGCAGTTCGGCCAGGGCCCGGTACTGTTCCTCCGCCTTCTCCTCCAGGGCACGTGTCCCGGCCTCGGCGCGGTTCAGCCGGGCGTGCAGCTCGACGACGTCGTCCCGGGGATGAGTGACGTCCTTCAGGAGGGCGCCCAGGCGCCGCCGGAGCTGGCGGAAGTAGGCGCCGGCCGGCCGGAAGAAGGTGCTCAGCAGGAAGAAGGCGGCGAACCAGTAACCGGTGAAGCCGCCGGTCGCCCAGGTCACCGCGCACGCCACCGCCGCGCTCAGCACGTGACCGGCGATGGCGGCCCGGAGCATGACGCGGGCGATGCGCGCGGCCTCGGCGTCCCGGGCCGGGGAGACGTCGATGCCCTTCTCCCGGCTGACCGTGATCTCGGCGAGCACCGTCTGCGCGCGGAAGTACAGGTTCCAGGGAAGTGTGAGCAGGAGCAGCAGCCACAGCAGGCTCAGCAGGCCCGCTCCGACGGTCAGTACCGCCGTGAGCGGAACCCCCGCCGCATGGGCGAGGACCAGCGCCGCGACGACGGCCACGGCGGCTGCCGCGGCCCCGAGGAATCTTCCCATGCCCCTGCCCCCACCGCCGTCCGTACCCCGCCACCGGCCATGGTCCCCGGCGCGGCGCGGGCGGTCATGAGTAGGCGTACTCAGAGACCGGACGTGTGCACGGGCCCGTGCGCGGAAGCGACCTCTGGGACGGTCGCTCACCCCCGCTCTCGAGGACGCCGCCGCCGTCGCTCCAGCTCCACCTATGAGCTAGTATCCTAAAAGTATTAGGCAAATGCTTAATGGTTGATGCTCGATGGTCGGCGGCCGGGGAGCCCTGAGCCCCGGCCGTCGGCCATCGACAGCACATCGCGATCAAGAGGCTGGAACATGACCCCCACCGGACCCGACCGGATCACCACCCCGGTCACCGCGGACCTGCTGCGCGGCCACCTCGACCTGGAACGGACCGCGCACGGCCTGCTGCCGCACCGCCTGCCCGCCCGCGCGCGCCGGCAGATCCCCGACGACCAGCTCGCCGTCGCCGAGGCCCAGCCCTCCGGAGTGCGCCTGGTCTTCCGCACCCGGGCCACCGTCGTCGAACTCGACACCCTGCCCACCAAGCGGGTCTACCGGGGCTTCCCCGCCCCGCCGGACGGCGTGTACGACCTGCTGGTCGACGGTGCCCTCGCCGCCCAGGCCACGGTGGCCGGCGGCAACGTCCGCACGATCACCGACATGTTCACGCAGGCCGCCGAAGTGACCGAGGGACCGGCCGGCACCGCCCGCTTCACCGGCCTGCCCGCGCGGGACAAGGAGGTCCAGATCTGGCTTCCGCACGCGGAGATCACCGAGCTGATCGCCCTGCGCACCGACGCCCCCGTCGAGCCCGTGCCGGCCGGCGGGCGCAGGGTGTGGCTGCACCACGGCAGTTCCATCAGCCACGGCTCGAACGCCGCCCACCCGACGGCGATCTGGCCCGCCCTGGCCGCGGCCCGCGGCGGAGTGGAACTGGTCAACCTGGGCTTCAGCGGCAGCGCGCTGCTCGACCCGTTCACCGCACGGGCGATGCGGGACACGCCCGCCGACCTGATCAGCCTCAAGATCGGCATCAACGTCGTCAACGCCGACGTGATGCGCCTGCGCGCCTTCGGGCCCGCGGTCCACGGCTTCCTCGACACCATCCGCGAGGGGCACCCGGCCACGCCGCTGCTGGTGGTCTCGCCGCTGCTGTGCCCGGTGCAGGAGGACACCCCCGGCCCCCTCGCCCCCGACTTCTCCGCGGGCACCCTGCGGTTCAAGGCCACGGGCGACCCGGCCGAGCGCGCCGCCGGACGCCTCACGCTCAACGTCATCCGCGACGAACTCGCCCGGATCGTGGAAGCGCGGGCGGCCGACGACCCGCACCTTTACCACCTCGACGGCCGCGACCTCTACGGTGAGGAGGACCACGCCGAGTTCCCCCTGCCCGACGGCGTCCACCCCGACCCGGCGGGGCACCGCCGCATCGGTGAGAACTTCGCGCGGCGCGTGTTCGGCGCCGGCGGACCCTTCGCCGGCGGTCCGGGCGGTGCCGTCTGAGGGAGATCACCCGTCAAGGTGCGAAGGGACGGGTTTGAAACCCCGCGGGGTGACTGGAGTACGGTTCCGTCGGTCCCGGTTCGCGTCAGTCGTCCTGCGTGTCCCCGGGACCACGGTACGGAACGCGGATCAGTGAGAGGATCGCGAGGGTGACGGCAAGCAGCAGTGACATCGAGAAGGCGGCCGAGGTGCTGCGCGCCGGAGGCCTGGTGGCCCTCCCGACCGAGACCGTCTACGGGCTGGGCGCCAACGCCGAGGACCCCGTCGCCGTCGCACGCATCTTCCAGGCGAAGGGACGTCCGCCCTCCCACCCGCTGATCGTCCACATCGGCGGCGCGGAGCAGCTGGACGACTGGGTCGAGGACGTCCCCGCGACGGCCCGTCTGCTGGCCGCGCACTTCTGGCCCGGACCGCTCACCCTGGTCCTGCGACGCAGTCGCCGGGTGCCCCTGGAGGCGACCGGCGGCCTGGAGACGGTGGCCGTGCGCGTCCCCGACCACCCGGTCGCGGGCGCGCTGCTGGCGGCCTTCGGCGGCGGCATCACGGCCCCTTCCGCCAACCGTTTCGGTTCCGTCAGCCCGACGACGGCGGACGACGTCCGCACCGAACTCGGCGACGCCGTCGACTTCGTCCTGGACGGCGGCCCCTGCGAGGTCGGCGTCGAGTCGACCATCGTGGACGTCACGGGTGACACCCCGAGCGTTCTCCGGCCCGGCGGGGTGACCCGCGAGGACCTCGAAGCGGTGCTGGGAGGGCCGGTCGCGGTCCCCTCGACGAGCCGCGTCCGGGTGCCCGGCCAGCACCCCTCCCACTACGCGCCGCGCGCCCGGGTCGTGCTCGTCGAGCCTGGGAAGGTGCTCGACGAGGTGGAGTCGGCGCGCGAGCTGGGGCACCAGGTGGGCGTCTTCCTGCCGCCCTCCCTCGCCGGCACGCCGGTGAAGGCGCACGCCACGGTGGCGGTGCCCGCCTCGCCGGCCGCCTACGCCCGCGGGCTCTACGGTTTCCTGCGCGACTTCGACCAGCGGGGGTGCGACCTCATCGTCGCGTCCCTGCCGGCGGAGGAGGGGCTGGGCCTCGCCATCGCCAACCGGCTCCGCCGCGCCGCGGGCCCCCGCTCGGCGCAGCACGCCTGACCTGGCGCGTGAGGGGTTCCCGGCGGCGCCGGGCCGAGCGGCGGGGGCGTGCGGCGGGTGCCTCTCTCCTGGGGGGCGCCGGTTCGGGTGTTCGCTCCGCGGTGTTCGCTCCGGGCGGCTTCCTTCAGGAGTCCCGCGCGGCCCGGCGCAGGGTGAGGACGTGGGCCGCGGTGAGGGCGACGGCGCGGTCCTCGTCGTGCGACAGCTCTGCCAGGGCACGGGAGGACGTGGGCCCCGGGACCTCCGCGAGGGCGTGGACCAGGCTCAGCCGCGCGGACGGTGCGAGCGTGCCCTGGGCGAGGCGGTCGGCGAGACCCGCGGCGATCCGTTCCGCCGGCGCCGGGCCGGACGCCGCCAGCGCGCTCAGCACGTCGGCCGCGTCGGCGTCGTTCGTCTCCCGGACGACCATGTCGATGAGCACCGGGACCGCGTCGGCCACCCCACGCGTCCCGAGCGCCAGGGCCGCACACCGGCGGACCGCGCCGCCGGGGTCGGTGAGGGCGGTCCGCAGCACAGCGGTCGCCTCGCCGCCCTCCATCTCGGCGACGGCCCGGACGGCACGTTCGCGCACCTCGGCCGCCGGCGAGGCGAGGCCCTGCGCGAGCAGTGCCAGTGCCTCCCCGCTCCCGCCCGCGTGCGCCAGAGCCCACCGCAGGGCTCCGGCGACGTTCGGGTCCGTCTCGCCCAGCGCCGCCTCGACCAGCGCTTCCACCGGTACCGGACACCGCTCCACCGAGGACAGGGCGGCGCGCTGGCGCTGTGCTGCGTCCCGCGACCCGAGGGCGCGCAGCAGGGCGACGGTCCGGAGCACGTCGTCCCAGCCGGCGGGCTCGGCCGCACCGATCCGGCTCAGCCGCGTGAGCAGTTCCGTCTCCTCCGCGAGGCGCTGCCGGCTCTGGCGGATGAGGTCGTCCACGAGCGCCGACGGCTGGAAACCGGGATCGTCCAGGGCACGCCCCACGTCGCGCAGCGACAGCCCCAGCGAGCGCAGGCTCTCGATGTGGAAGATCCGCTCGATGTCCTCCCCGGAGTACTCCCGGTAGCCGCCCCCGGTGCGCACCGAGGGCCGCACCAGGCCGAGCGAGTCGTAATGCCGCAGCATGCGGGCGCTGACCCCGGAGCGCCGCGCCACTTCACCGATCAACACGTAGGTCACTCCTCCTGGCCGGTCACGTACGTCACTCCTGCGGGGCCGGTCACGTATTCCACTCCTGCGGGGCCGGTCACGCGGGTCACTCCTCCTGGCCGGCCGGACCGAGGGCGACCACGCGCCTCGCCTCCCCGATCGCGAACTCGTGTGCGGCGTCCGGGTCGCGCAGCAGCCGTTCCGTGTCCGCCGCATGCTCCCGCGCACGAGGGTCGGCGTCCCGAGCCGCCGTGCGCAGGACCGGTACGACGACCTCCTCACCGAGTGCGATCAGCGCCCGGCTGAGGCTCAGCCGCATCTCCCGTCCGCCGCGCCCCAGCTGGGTGGCCAGGACGTCCGCCAACCCCGGCGCCTCTTCGCCGGGCACGAGGACGACCGCCGCCCGCCAGGCGCACCGGGCCACCTCGTCGTCGCCGTCGGTCAGCAGCGTCCGCGTGATCGCCGGCCACGCCCGCCGGTCCCCGATCTTGGACAGGGTGTGCAGCGCCTGGCTGCGTGCCCGCGCCCGTTCCGAGCGGAGTTCGCCGATGAGCCGGGGGAGCGTCATGGCGGGCGCGTGGCGGGTCAGCGCCCACGTCAGCGTTTCCCGTACGTACGGTTCGGGCTCGACCGCGCAGCGCTCGACGAGTCCGTCGACGTAACCCGGATCCGGCGTCGTGCCGGCCGCCAGCGCCGCCCGCAGCCGTACCGACGCGGCGCCGTGCTCCAGCCCCCGCAGCACCCGCGCCACCATCGTGTCCTCTTCCGTCCCGGTCACCGCGACCACCTCCTGGGCCGCAGTCAAGACCTTGTCACTGTGTCAAGGTCAAGGCGGGGGCGGGGCCGGGGCCGGGACCGGTCCTCGCCCCCCTCGGGACGAGGGACCGGCCCTCGTCCATCGCGGGACGGGGACCGGCCGTCGTCCACCCGGCGGACAGCCGCCGCACAGACCTGGCCGGGCCGGGCTCAGTGGCCGCCCGCGCCCTCGGGACGGGCGTGACGCGGCAGCAGGAAGGCGAGCAGGAAGGTCAGGGCGAGCATGCCGTCGACGATCCACAGCACCGTCTGCATGACGGCGCCGAAACCGCTGCGGAAGGCCGACGACGCCGTGTCCCGGAGCGCCGCCGGTATCCGGGCGGCGTCCTGGGGCGACGTCACGGCCGACCGGGTGTCCTTCTCCAGGCGGGCGCAGGAGGCCAAGGTCGCCTCCGGGTCCTTGGCAACGGCCCGGTCCGAGGAGCAGGTGCGCAGGTCCGCCACGATCCGCTCCTGAGCGGCGGGCGTGACGTGCGCGGCGGTCAACTGCCCGCGCAGGCCGTCGGAGTGGTGGTCGACGGCGGTGGCCATCCCGCCGCCCAGCAGGCCGAAGAAGACGGTGCCGAGCAGCGCCACGCCGAAGGCGCCGCCGAGCTGCTGGACCGCCGTCATCGTGCCGGACGCCGAGCCCGTCTCGTGCTGGTCGACGCCGGCGAGCACGATGTCGAAGAAGGGCGCCATCAGCAGGCCCATGCCGATACCGGTGACGAGCAGCGCGGGCAGGAGCTGCCAGGGGCCGACGCCGCTGCCCGCCATGTCGAGGGTCAGCCACACGCCGAACACACCGGCCGCCATGACCAGCGTGCCCGCCTGGAGTACGGCCCGTCCGAACCGGGCGACGCCCTGGGCGACACCGAAGCCGACGATCATGCCGCCCGACCAGGGCACCATCACGAGCCCCGCCTTGAGGGGCGAGTAGCCGAGACCGATCTGGGTGTAGAGGTTGAAGACCAGCATGAAGCCCTGCATGGTCGAGAAGAAGACCAGTCCGAGGGTCATGCCGCCGCTGAACCCGCGCTTGCGGAAGAGGCTCGGTATGACCAGCGGGTCCCGGCCGGCCCTGCTGCGCCGCGACTCGTACACCCCGAAGACGACGAAGACGGCCACCGAGGCGCCCATCATCAGGAACGTCCACACGGGCCAGTCGTACTCACGGCCCTGGACCAGCGGGAAGATGACGAGCAGCGCCGCCAGGGAGACCAGCACCATGCCGGGGATGTCCAGGCGAGGCTTGTCGTCCGAGACGGTCCTCGGCAGGTAGCGCAGCGCGCCGAGGAGGGCGGCGGCCCCCAGCGGCAGGTTGATCAGGAAGATCATCCGCCAGCCGGTGCCGAAGTAGTCGGCGTCCACGAGCCAGCCCGCCAGGACCGGCCCGCAGACCGCCGAGAGCCCCATGACCGGGCCGAACATGCCGAACGCCTTCTGCGACTCCTTCGGCGGGAACATCTCCTTGATCATGCCGAGGCCCTGCGGCAGCATCACCGCGCCGAACACGCCCTGCACGACACGTGCGGCGATCAGCATCTGCGGCGACATGGAGACGGCGCACAGCAGCGATCCCGCGGTGAAGCCGGCGGCGCCCACCAGGAACATCCGCCGGCGTCCGTGGATGTCTCCGAGCCGTCCGCCGGTGACGAGCCCGACGGCCATCGCCAGGGTGTACGCGGCGGCGAGCCACTGCAGGGTGGAGGCGCCGCCGCCGACGTCGGCTCGGATGGAGGGGCCGGCGATGTTCGTGACGACGGCGTCGAGGAGATCCATCACCTCGGCCGCGAGGATCACGAAGAGCGCGGCCCAGCGCCAGCGGTAGGGCGGCGCCGGTGACTCGGTGTGCGTCTCGGGGGACGCCACGCCCGTGGTGGACATCGGTAGTACTCCTCGCGGACGGGTCGCGCCGCCGTGGGACCGGCGGGCGCGAGAGGGCGGATGCGGGTGCGGCGACCGGTGGAGAACAGCGGCAGCCGGAAAGAACAGTGTTCACCGTAACAGAACACTGCTCTCCGAGAGAACAACGTTCATTAAGATATAACGCAAGCCGCGGCTCGCGGTCAAGATATATCGCGTCCATCGCGTACGGGTGCCAGGACAGCCGGACCGAGAACGCCGCTCATCGGCGGAGAACACTGTTCTCCAGGCGCCTAGACTGGTCTCATGAACGACGAGGCCGCCGGTACCCCCGCACTTCCTCCGCCGCCCCCGTGGGAGCGCGGGCGCCCGGCGCGCGCCCGTGTCGCGCCCGCGCGCACCCCCCTGTCGCGGGAACGCATCGTGGACGCCGCCTTCACCGTGCTGGACCGCCAGGGGCTCGACGGACTGTCGATGCGCCAGGTCGCGGCCGAACTGGGCGTCACGGTCTCCGCCCTGTACGCCCACGTCAGCAACAAGGACGACCTGCTGCAGCTGATGTACAACCGGGTCTTCCAGGGCGCCGAGATGCCCGAGCCCGACCCCGAGCGGTGGCAGGAGCGACTGCGGGACTACGCCCGCGCCGGGCGGCGGCGGCTGCTGGCCCACCGGGACATGGCCCGGATCTCCATGGCCCACGTCCCCTTCACCGCCGAACTGCTGCCGCACGTCGAGGCGTTCCTCGGCCTGCTGCGGACGGCCGGGCTCCCCGACCGCATCGCGGCGGAGGCCGGTGACCTCATCTCCACCTACATCGACGGGTTCGTCCTGGGCGAGGACCTGTGGCGGGCGCGGACCGCCGCTCCCGCGGACGGCGGCCCGGACCCGGCCGGCCCCGACCTGAGCGAGCTGGCCGAGGAGATGCGCGACTACTTCGCGTCCCTGCCCGAGGGCGACTTCCCCCACCTGCGCGCCCTGGCCGGTCTGATGGTGACGGGCTCCTCCGACGAGAGGTTCGACATCGGCCTGGAGATCATCCTGCGCGGCCTGGCGAGCTACCTGCCCGGCACGTCGGCGGGCGGGCAGACGGGGGCGGGCGCGGGCGCGGGCGCGGACGGAGGCGGGCAGGAGCGTGCGGCGACCGGCGGCGGCCCGGGCACCGGCGAGGCCGCGGCCCCGGAGCAGGTTGCGGCCCCGGGCCGGGCTCCGGCCGCCGACGTGTGAGTCAGACGGTCACACTCTCCCCGTCCGGGAACGTGACCCGCACCCGCCCGTCGTCCTCGCGCGTGCACGTGACCGACTCCCGCAGGGCCCACGGGTGGACGACGTCGCGGGTGAGCACCACCAGGCCGACGTGCACGCTCTCCCCGCCGGGGTGGCGCACGGCGTTCAGGTACGGCGTCGCCGAGTGCGGACCGTACGCGTTCGCCTCGACCTCGCGCGCGACGCCCGTCTCCTCGTCCCACCCGTACAGCGCGACCACGGCGCTGCTCAGCCCCGACTCCGTGCGGGTCAGCGCCCAGCCGGGCCCCCGCTCCGTCCGCGGGCGCGTCGCGTCGGCGACGGCGTAGCCGCCCTCGCGCACCGTCACGCCCTCGGGGGCCCGCACGCGGTGCACGCGCAGCTCCCACGGCCCGTGCAGCACGCTCGTCGACTCGATGGGGAACTCCTCCTCCAGCCCCCCGAGCCGGACCGTGTGACGGGACGACGCACGGCGTCCTTCGCAGGTGAGGGGGTGGATGCGGCGGCGCCGCGACGGGGTGCCGTCGGCGGTGAGCAGGGCGATGTGGTTGTCGACGGCGCGCTGCCAGGCGTGCGGCGCGGACTCCGGGGCGGTGGCCGTGGAGTAGGCGAACTTGGCGTAGTGCGGGTCGTCGCTGCCGGGGCCGTCCGGCGGGTTGTGGTCGCTGCCGTGGTTGACCAGGCGCACGACACCGTCGTGCGGGGTGCCGTGCAGCAGCCAGCCGGGTGCGGGCAGCGCCGTGTACTGCGTGGACTGCTCGACGGGCAGCGGTAGTTCACGGTCCGTCCACACCGGGTGGTCGGCGGGCAGCAGCAGCCCGAGGAACCCCTTGCTCGCCCAGTACGGCGACGCCGGCCCCGAGTACGGCTGGGTCGTGGGCAGGAACGTGCCGTACCAGCCCAGCGGCAGCAGTCCCCGCTCGTCCGGCACCCCGCGCTCGGCGAAGTGCCGGGCGGCGCCCGAGGCGAGGCGCCGGGTCAGGCCCGGGGCGAGCGGGGTGCAGCCGGTGAGCGCGCCCAGCCACACCGGCGCCGTCGCCGCGATGCGGTACGTCAGCGACCGGCCCTGGTGGACCGGCGCGCCGTCCGCGCCGAAGAACTGCGGGTACGTGGTGAGGAACCGGGCCAGCCGCTCCCGGTAGACGGCGCCGCGCCCGCCGTCCCCGTCCGGCCCCGCCATGCGCGCCCACAGCAGCGGGTACAGGTGCATGGCCCAGCCGATGTAGTAGTCGAAGTTGCGGCCGTCCCCGTCCGTGTACCAGCCGTCGCCGACGTACCAGTCCTCGATCCGGTCGAGGCCGGCGTCGATGTCGCCCTGGCTGAACGGCGCGCCCACCGAGGCGAGGAACTGCTCCGCCACCACCTGGAACAGGCGCCAGTTGTTGTCCCAGGTCTTCGCGCCGACGAACCCGGAGAACCAGTCGACGACCCGTTCCTGCACCCGGGTGTCGAGCCGGTCCCAGATCCACGGGCGGGTCTCGTGCAGGCCGAGCGCGATCGAGGCGGCCTCCACCATCTGCTGGGAGCAGTCGGTGAGCGCGGGCCAGGCCTCACCGCTGTCACGGTCCGTGCCCGTTGTCAGACCCCGCGTGTACCTTTCGACGAGGTGGGGGACGGCTGCGGAATCCGGCCCCTGACCGCCGACGTCGTCGCCGCCCGCGCCCGCGATCCGGAAGGAGGCCAGCAGAAATGACCGAGCGAACCCTTCGAGGCCGTCCGAGACGACCCCGGACCAGCTGGCCCGCCCCGGCAGCCGGTACTGCGCCATGCCCGGGGTGGCGTAGGGCAGCAGGGCCGCCAGCTGCCGGTCGGCCAGGGCCTCCCAGTGGGCCCGGGTCCAGCCGGTCAGGGGGGAGCGGACACGGTCGGTGGGCGGCAGGGGGAAGTGCGGGGCGGCCATGGCGGTTCGCTGGCTCCTTCGTCGGGCGGCGGACGATACGGACGGCAGGGACGGTACGGGCGCGGCGGACGAGGTGAGACGGGCCCTGCGGGTGCGACGGATCCGGCGCGACGGTCCTAACGCAGCAGGGCCGTGTGCGTATGACCCCGTGAACCGCCCACGCGGACGGTGAGCACCGGGCGGCGGCCCGGTGTGACGGACACGGTGTCGTCGCCGCTGACCACCCGGCGCACCGGGAAGGGCAGCCGGACGGTCAGGGTCGTCGCCGTACGGCCCGGGTCCGCGACCGCCACCGACACGCCCTGGCCGCGACGGCACACCAGGACGGTGCCGGGGCCGTCCGATGCGAGTCCGTCCACCGAACCCGCCGCCCAGAAGTGCGCCGCGAGCAGGCCGTGACGGGGTGCGGCGACGGCCTGCACGGTGGCGTCGTTGGCCAGGACGCGCGCCGGGCGGGAGCGTGACCAGGCCAGGGTCGCGGCGGCGGTCGCGCCCGGCAGCAGGACGTAGGAGCAGGACGCGGACGTGGGGGAGGGGCCGTGGTCGAACCAGAGAGTGGCGTAACGCCGGGTGACCGGGGTGGTGCTGCCGCCGGTGTCCGCCCCGGTGTTGACGGCGCGCCACGTGCCGGTGCGCTCCTCGCGCAGTGCGCGCAGCGGACCGCCGGAGGGGAAGACGTACCCGCCGGTGCCCTCCAGGTGGGCCCAGCGCGCGTCCTCGAGCGAGGCCGACCAGCCCTGCTCCGTCGGCTGCCGGTGCCCGTCGACGACGAGCCGGGGCGCCCCGTCGGCGTGCAGGTTCCGGTTCTCCACGACGGTCTCGATCGTCCTGCCGTCGCTCGCCGTGATCGCGGCACCGAGCGCGACGACCGCGTTGTCCAGGAAGAACCAGGCCTTCTTGGCCCGCAGCGTCGACCCGTCCGCGATCAGCTCCATCGCGGCGGCGCCGAGCCGGGCGTCGAGCACCGCCCCGCCCGCCACCGTGTTCTGCGGACGGAACGTGCCGGTCCCGGAGCCGGTCGCGAGATCGGCCCGGCGGCGGGTGTCCACCGTCGTGCCCGGCAGCCGGTAGGGGTCGACGGTCGGCCAGAAGGCGTCACCGAAGACGTCGGTGTCGTCGCCGTCGTACAGGTAGGTCATGCCGTCGCCGGTGTACCAGCCGTGCAGGTTCTCGCCGTTGCCCGCCTCGTAGGCGGCGATGCGCTTCGACGACAGGGACAGCGCGCACGCCCACGACGGGCGCCGGTGCACCACGCGGTCCATGTCGGCGAGGACGAAGTGCCCGCTGAGGCGGTCGGCGGGACGCACGGAGGCATCGGCGAGCAGGGCCTTCGCGCGGGCCAGGTCCGGGATCCGGACGAGATCCTTGTACGGCGTGCGCGTGTTGCGCAGAATCCAGCCCTTGGCCGCCGCGCGCCAGCGGTCCGCGTACGCCCGCGGTGCGGCCTCGGCGAGTTGCAGGATGTGCGCGACCGCACTCGCCCCGTCGTCGTGGTCGCGGGCGGCCTCGCGGGAGACGGCGCGGCCGCGCACCGCGTCCATCATCAGCCCGTCGAACAGGAACGGGGCGAAGCTCCGCTCGACCGCCTCGTACAGCACTTCGACCGAAGGGTCGGTGAGCGCCCAGTCGGAACCGGCGAGCAGCGCCATCAGCTGCCCGGCGCCGCCCAGCAGGACACTGCCGTACGTGCCCGTGTACGCGACGTTCGAGTGCTGCACGAACGAGCCGTCCCGGTAGAAGCCGTCGCCCGAGGTGACGTACTGGAACAGACTGTTCCGTCCGTTGCCGCGGACGTCGGACAGCCCGTCGCGGGCCAGCACCAGCGCCGCGGGATCTCCCGCGAGCAGCCCGCGCAGCGCGACGATGACAGCCTTGTCGGCGCGGTTGGCACCCGTCTCGGCGAGAGCGGGGGAGTTGGTGCGGCGGTCCGGGTCGGGGACGAACGCGGCCACCGTCCGCACGTAGGCGTCGCGGTCCTCCTGGGGGAGGTCCGCGCGCAGCAGCACGCAGACGTCCATCAGGTCGCGCGGCGCGCCGATCTCCCAGAACCACCAGTTGCCGGTCTCGCGGCGGGAGGCGTTGTAGCCGGCGGTGTGCAGGAAGCGGAGCGCGTCGAGGATCCCGTCGCGCACGGCCGGCTGTCCGCTGAGCGAGGTGCCGGGGGTGGCCCAGGCGGTGGCGAGCGTGCGCAGCCGCGGGTAGCTCTGGCCGAACATGCCGGGGTCGGCGGCCGGCGACAGGTCGGCCCAGAGCGCCTGCCGCCCTGCGGAGGTGTCGATCCGCTGCCACCAGGCCGAGGCCTCGGCGTCCAGGGCGGCGAGCGCGGCGGCGAAGTCCGGGTCCCGCGGGTCGAACGCACCGCCGGTCAACTGCTGTGCGGCGCGGGCCAGCAGCGGCTCGTACGGATCGCCGCCCTCCTGCCCGGCACCGCCGCCGGCGGCGCTCGCGCCGCCCGCGCGGGCGACGAGGGAGGTGACCGCGCCCGCTCCGGCGAGCGCGAGGGTCTGGCGTCTGCTCAGGTCCATGGCGTGCTCCGTTCTCCGGGATCAGTCGCTCAGCGTGGCCGGGTCGGTAGAGGGCTTCGGCAGGTTCAGTGCGGCCAGTTCGGCCCGCCCCTCGGCGTCGACGGGGAACGCCCAGGTGGTGACGAGGAAATCGGTGAGGTCACGCCCCGCGACGCGGCTGGCGTACGTGGCGAGCGCCCGGTAGCGCTCGGCCGTCTGGGTGGAGTCCGACCGCGGGTTCTCCTCCCGCACCAGCTTGTGCAGCCGGGGCCAGAAGTCGTCCCCGAAGGCGAGTTCCAGTTGCCGCAGCGGCACCAGCTTCTCGTACGCGCCGAAGGACTTCTCGTACGCCAGCCCCGGCGTGCCGAACTTGGCCCGGGCGGACTGGAAGTAGTTCAGGCCCGTCTTCGGGTCGACGGTGAGCAGGTTGGACGCCTGGCCGAGGGCGCGCTGCACGGCCAGCGAGTAGATGTTCACCGTCACCTCGGTCAGCCCCGACGGCTTGTACGCGAACTGCTGGTGCAGGTGCCCGAGTTCGTGGTACAGCCCCCAGCCGCGGGTGCGCAGTCCCGTCACCGTGGTGGCCCGGTCGAGATAGGCGCGCGGGAAGCCGTTGTAGCCGTGGGTCGCGTACGCCCCGACGCCGGACGGCACCACCGACACCTCGGTGAAGTGGTACCCGCCGGCCTTGGGCCGGTGCACCGGCGCGGAGCTGTCCAGGCCGCTGATGGCGGACTCGGCGTCGATGATCTGCTCCAGCAGGCCGAGCAGCGCCGCGTGGTCCTCGTCCCGGTACAGCAGCGCGCCGTCCCGGGTGAGTGTCACGATGGAGCGCGGCCCGTGCAGTTCGACGACCGGGACACCGGTGCAGGTGTCCAACTGGCTCTGGTAGACGGCCTCGGTGGTGCGTCCGAGCGTGAAGACCGGCATGGGCACGGAGCCGCTCATGAACCGGACGGCGGCGCGCTGCCCGCTGCCCTCCAGGGTGAGGTAGACGGGTCCGCCGTGCGGGTCGGTCACGGTGTTCGCGCCGGGCTTCAGCGGGTAGGGGCGCGGTTCGGTGACGGTGCCGTAGTAGTCCCACTGCCCGATCCACAGTGTCGGCACCAGACCGTCGTAGGGCAGGACGGCGAGGCGGAGGGGGGTGCCCGGCGGGACGTAGCGGCCGGTCGCCTGGAACTCGCTGGCCCGCAGGGCCTGGCCGAGGCGCAGCCGCTCCGCCTCCGCGGAGGGCCGGGCGACGAGCGGCACCGTGAGGTCGGCGGCGGCGGCGGAGCGAGCGGTGCCGGGCGCGGGAGCGGAACCGGCGGCCTGGGCGGTGCCGGTGCCGAGGCCGCCGACGGCGAGCGCGGCGCCCGTGGCCGCGGCGAGGACGGAACGGCGGGACGGGGATGCGGGGGTGCGCATGAGGCGTCGTCTCCTTGGGGCGATCCGTGCGGTGCGGGGGAGTGGTGTCAGGGCGTCCTGGGCGCGCCGGCCTGCCTGTGTGCCCCGGCCTGCCTGTGCGTCCCGGCCGGCCCGTGGGGCCCGGCGGGCCCGCGTGTCCCGGTCGGCTCGCGGGGCCCGGGCGGTCCGGCCGGCCGATGCGGCGTGACGGCCGCGCTGTCAGGTGGTGAGCGGGCTCGGGCAGGTGAGCGGGCCAGGGCAGGTGAGGGTGGCAGGGCCGGTGAGCGCGGGCGGGGCGGAGTCCGGTCCGGGGAGGCGCGGGGCGGTCGTCCCGGTGCCGTCCCGCGCCTCGACAGGCGTCGCCCGCCTTCCGCCGGAGAAGTCCGTCCGCGCGCGGCCCGCCGTGTGCGACTCGCGGCCGGCGGGGACGCCGCCCCGGACGCGGGAGGACGCTTCGGCGTGCCCGGGGAGAGGGGCGGGGAGCGGCGTGTGGGCAGGGCGCATCCAGGAACTCCCATGGGACGAACGACGTCAGGGCGAGGGGCGGGACGAGCGGATGGGGCTGCGCGCCAGCATGTAAGCGGTTGCTATCCACCCGCAAGGGGGTGGGCCGAGTTTCTGTTCGTTACTATCCGAACCGGCGCCCCTGCGAGCAGAATCGAGCACGCCAGGGCTCCGTCGTCAGCTCCGGTGCCGGATCGGGCCCCGGTTCCCGTCTCAGTTCCAGCGCCGCCCGCCGCTTGCCGGGGCGCCGTTCCCGGACGTCCCGTGCCCCGAGGAGCCGTTCCCCGAGGTGCCGCCTGTCGGCGTCCCGCTCCCCGAGGCTCCGCCGCCCGGCGCCGTACGCCGCGGTGGCGCCACCGACTCCCGGACGACGATGTGCGTGCCCAGGCGCAGCGTGCCGGTGGTCGGGGCGCGCCAGTCGTCCTCGTCCCCGCCGTAGAGCGCGACGCGCACCGCCTGCCGGCCCATCTCCTCCAGCGGGATCCGGACGGTCGTCAGCCGTGGCCGCAGCTCCTGGGCCACCGGGATGTCGTCGTAGCCGACCAGCGACATGTCCTGCGGGATGCGTACGCCGGCCTCCTCCAGGGCCTGCGCCGCACCGGCCGCCACGATGTCGTTCGCGGCGAACACCGCGGTGAACTCCGGGCCCGCGCGCAGCAGTTCGGACATGCGCCGGTAGCCGAAGGCCCGGCTGAAGGCGCCGGGCTGCTCCAGCTCCGGATCCCGCGCGATGCCGCGCAGCTCGAGCGCGCGCCGGTGCCCGGCGAGCCGGTCCCGTGCCGTGGAGAGGCCGGGCGGCCCGCCCAGGTAGAGGATCCGCTCATGGCCCTGGGTGATCAGGTGGTCGGTGATCGCGAAGGCGCCGCCCTCGTTGTCGTACTCGACGCCGACCGTCGGTACGCCCTCACCGAGCGAGGGCCGTCCGCACAGCACCAGTTTCGCACCGCCCGCGTCCAGCTCCCGGGCCCGGCGCGCCAGCTCCGCCTTGTAGGCGCGGTCCTCGACGCTCCCGCCGACGAGCACCACGGCGTCCGCGCGCCGTTCGTGCATCAGCTCGATGAAGGCGAGTTCGCGCTGCGGGTCGCCCTGGGTGCAGCACACCAGGCAGAGCCGGTCGCCGTCGGTGGCCTCGCGTTCCACGCCGCGCGCGATGTACGCGTAGAACGGGTCGATCAGCTCGCCGACGATGATGCCGACGGTGCGGCCGGAGGCGCCGGCCAGCGCCCGGGCATGGGCGTTGACCACATACCCCAGCTCACGCATGGCCGCCTCGACGCGTTCGCGGGTGGCGGCGGCCACCGGATAGTTGCGGTTCAGCACGCGGGAGACGGTCGCCGTGGACACCCCGGCGCGCCGCGCGACGTCGACGACCGTGGCGCGGCGCTGCCCGCCGCGCTCGCCCTGTCCCTCGCCCGGCTGCGCGCCGTCCGGTCCGGGTGCCGTGGAACTCTGCCGGGACATCCGGCCCACCCCCTGATGGTCGTGCTGGTCTGTCTGCGGTCCGCCCGCCCCAGAGACTAGGGCCTCTCGTCCTGATGCCGCCGTGCTCGCGGGGACCGGCACCGCACCTCGCGCCGGCGCCGCCGTGGTGCGCCGTGGCTCCGCCGCGCCGCCCTCCTCCGGCCTGCGGTGTTCCTCCCCTGCCCGGACGGCGTGGGAGACGCCCCCGTCACCGGCCTCCGCTCCCTGATCCGGCCGGTCGCGGACGGAAGACGCCGGGGCGTGCGGTGCGGGCCCGCTCACGCGATCCGTTCCAGGTCCGCCAGGAGCACCGCGTGGGCCAGCGGCAGCCCGCGCGCGTACCGGGCCAGTTCGTCGACGGCGAGCGCACCGAGCCGGCCCACCTCGTTGCCCTGGGCGCCCGCCAGGTGCGGGGTGATGAAGACGTTGGGCAGGTCCCACAGGGGGTGCCCGGCGGGCAGCGGTTCCGGATCGGTGACATCGAGCACGGCGTCGATCCGCCCGCTGACCAGGTGTTCGGTCAGGGCCTGCGTGTCCACGAGCGGGCCGCGCGCGGTGTTCACGAGGAGGGTGCCCGGACGCATCAGACCGAGCCGGCGGGCGTCGAGCAGATGCCGGGTCTGCGGGGTGTCCGGCGCGTGCAGGGTCACCACGTCGCTGGTCGCCACCAGCGTGTCCAGGTCGGTGCGGGTGGCACCGAGCGACCGGGCCTCGGTGTCGCCGGCGTACGGGTCGTACAGGAGGACCTCGGCGTCCAGGGTGCGCAGCAGTTGCGCGACACGGCGGCCGATGCGCGAGGCGCCGACCACGCCGACGGTGATGCCACGGGTGCCGAGCCAGTGCTGGCGGTCCAGGTCGGCGTCGGTGCGGTGGGTGCGCCGGTCCCGGAAGAGATGGGCGAGCGGGAAGGCCCGCTTGGCCCCCAGGATGATCGCGGCGAGCGTGAACTCGGCGACCGGCACGGCGTTGGCCGCGGCCGCCGAGGAGACCACGATCCCGCGCTCGTAGGTCTCCCGGCTCAGGAACGTCTTCACGGTGCCGGCCGCGTGGATCACCGCGCGCAGCCGGGGCGCCCGGTCGAGCGCGGCCCGGTCGACCGCCGGGCAGCCCCAGCCGGTGAGCAGCACCTCGCACTCGGCGAGGGCCGCCCGCGCCTCCGGGCCGGTGAACTCCCCGACGACACGCGGGGGCCGGATGTCCGCGGTCTCCTCCAGCCGCGCCCGTACGGACGGCGGGAAGACGTCGTCCACGACCGCGGAGTCCATCGCGAGAACCGTGCGGGGCCGCCGCGGGGGCGGTGTGGCGTCGGCGGCCGCGGCCTCGACCGGCGCCTCGTCAGTGGTACGCACCCTGCCTCCGGACAGTAAACGTGTTCTATGGCGGTACCGCACGCTAGGGAGCCCGTCGCTCGACCGTCAAGGTCGGGAGGCAGGCACGGCCGATGAGTTGCCCTGGTTAGTCTGAAATGCCGTACAGAAGTGGCCTGTTCGCAGTGCCAGAGGCGACGCGTTCGCCGCCGTTTCACGGACCGTCAGGTCGGCGGACCTATTGACGATGAGGTTAACCGCTTACTAACTTGCCGCCGCAGAAACCAGTTCCTGCGCCAACCGGCCGAACAGGACCGCGCCATGACTGTCTCCGTCCCACCGACCGCCGTCGACCGCGTTCCCCGCAAGACCCTCTGGCAGCGCCTCAAGCGTGACAAGGTGATGCTGCTGCTGTGCCTGCCCGGCTTCCTGTACTTCGTGGTCTTCCACTACGTACCGCTGCTCGGCTACCTGGTGGCCTTCCAGGACTACCAGCCCTACCTGGGCTACCTGCACAGCGCCTGGAACGGCTTCACCAACTTCACGACGGCCTTCGCCGACCCCGACTTCTGGTCGGCGACCGGCAACACGCTGGAGATCGCGCTGGTCCAGCTCGTCCTGTTCTTCCCCGTGCCCATCGCGCTCGCCCTGCTGCTCAACAGCATCGCCAGCGACAGACTGCGCCGCTTCGTGCAGAGCGTCGTCTACCTGCCGCACTTCATCGGCTGGGTCATCATCGTCTCGATCTTCCAGCAGATCCTGGGCGGCGCGGGCGTCGTGCCCGACCTGCTCGGCTCCCTCGGACTGCCGCGCTACGACATGACGACCGACCCGCACGCCTTCCCCTGGCTGCTCGCGCTCCAGGTCATGTGGAAGGACGCCGGCTGGGGCACCATCATCATCCTCGCCGCGCTGCTCTCCATCGACCGCGGCCTGTACGAGGCCGCGGCCATGGACGGCGCGGCCCGGTGGCGCCGGTTCTGGCACGTCACCCTGCCCGGCCTGTCCCCGGTGCTGGTCCTGCTGCTCATCCTGAACCTCGGCAACATCCTCACCGTCGGCTTCGAGCAGATCCTCCTCCAGCGCGACGCCGTCGGCCCCGACGCCGGCGAGGTCCTCGACACCTACGTCTACTTCCACGGCATCCGGGACAACCAGTGGGGCACGGCCGCCGCCGTCGGTCTGGTGAAGGCCGCGATCGGCACGGTCCTCGTCGTCGGCGCCAACAAGTTCGCCCACCGGCTCGGTCATGAAGGGGTGTACCGCGGTGCTGACCGTTGAGACGACCACGGTGAGGACGCGCCGCGTGCGCGCCGGCCGGCCCGCCCCCGCGGCGGGCGAACCGCGCCCCTGCGGCGCCCGGCCCCCGTGGATGGAGAAACCCACCAGGCTCGGTCTCGTCCTCAAGGGCCTCGCCCTGGTGATCGTCGTGGGCCTGGTGGCCTACCCGCTGCTCGGTGTGATCGGCACGAGTCTCGCCTCGCAGAGCGACATCATCAAGTCCGGCGGGCTCGTCCTGTGGCCCGGCCACCCCAGCCTCGACGCCTACCGCACCGCGTTCACCGGCGGGCGGGTGACCCGTGCCCTGCTCGTGAGCACCGGTGTCACCGTGACCGGCACCGCGTGCAGCCTGCTCGCCACCATCGGCATGGCCTACGGGCTGTCGCGGCGCGGCATCGTCGGCGGCCGGTTCATCCTCATGACCGCCCTGTTCACGATGCTCTTCAACGCGGGCGTCATCCCCAACTTCCTGCTCGTGAAGGAGCTGGGCCTCTACAACACCTTCGCCGCGCTGGTCCTGCCCACCATGGTCAGCGCCTTCAACCTCGTCGTGATGCGGGCCTTCTTCATGAACCTGCCCGAGGAACTGTACGACGCGGCGAAGGTGGACGGCGCGGGCGACTTCCGGACCCTGATCCGGGTCGTCCTGCCGCTGTCCAAGGCGGTCATCGCCGTCGTCGGACTGTTCTACGCCGTCGCGTACTGGAACGCGTACTTCAACGCCCTGCTCTACCTCGGTGACAACGACAAGTGGCCGCTGCCCATGGTGCTGCGCACCTTCGTCCTCCAGGGGCAGAGCCTCGACACCGCGGCGGCCGGCGAGGTGGTCGCCCCGCAGCAGGCCGTCCAGATGGCCGTGCTGGTCATCGCCGTCGTGCCGATCCTGCTCGTCTACCCCTTCCTCCAGCGGTTCTTCACCAAGGGCGTCCTCACCGGCGCCGTCAAGGGCTGACCGCGCGCCGGGCCCGCGCGCCCGGACCACCGCCTGCGGACCGCCGCCCCGAACCCCCGCGCCCCGCGTCACCCGCCCCCGCGCCTGTCCGCGGCCGTCCCGCTCAATCCCCCCGTGCCCCCCTCGTGTTGAGGAGTCCCGCCATGTCCGGCACCACATCCGTCGACCGCCGCACCCTGTTCCGCTGGGGTGCGGGCGCCGGTCTCGCCGTCGCCGCGGCGCCGCTGCTCGCCGCGTGCGGCGACGGCGGCAGCGCCGCCAAGGCCGAGGCCAAGAGCACCAAGCTGCTGCCGGCCACCACCGTGCGCAACATCGGCATCAGGGCCGACCTGCCCGGCACCGCGGCGGGCGTGCCCGACGCCTTCCTCACGTACCCCGCCCGGTTGGTCCGCGCGACCTCGGGGACCCCGCTCGAGGGCGCCGAGAAGATCACCGCCGTCACCGAGACGTTCGCGCCGCTGCCGCCCGGGCGCGGCAGGAACGCGGCCTGGCGGGAGATCGAGAAGCTGCTCGGCACCCAGGTCGACTTCACCGCCGTGCCCGCGGACGACTACCCCGCGAAGTTCTCCACGATGGTCGCCGGTGACCAGCTGCCCGACATCTTCATGTACCCGGAGACCGGCGGCGTCGACAACGTGGGCGCCTTCCTCGCCGCCAAGTGCGCCGACCTGGGCCCCCACCTGTCCGGGGACAAGGTCAAGGCCTACCCGAACCTGGCCGCCATCCCCCAGTACGCCTGGCGCGACGCCATCAAGGGCGGCAAGCTCTACGGCATCCCGATCGCCCGCTCGGGCAGCGGCGGCACCGGCTTCTACCGGGCCGACCTGTTCCGGCGGGCCGGCGTCACCGGACTCGACCAGATCGACAGCATCGAACGGCTCGTCGAGCTGGCCAAGGACCTCACCGACGCCAGGAAGAAGCAGTACTTCTTCACCGGCGGCAGCACCAACCTGCTCGCCATGTCCGCCGGCGCCCAGCACTTCTGGCGCTTCGACCGCACCACCGGCAAGTGGACCTACCAGCTGGAGGACGACAAGTACCGGTACGCGGTCGAGACCGCCGCCGGGCTCTACCGCGCGGGCTGCTACTACCCGGGCACCGTGCAGATGTCCGGGGCCCAGAAGGCCCAGTACACGGACCTGTTCAAGAACGGCAGGGCCGCCTACGTCTACGACGGCATGCCGGCGTACCTGACCACGGCCACCGGATACGTCGACGCCATGGCGGCCATCGACCGGTCCTTCGACGTACGGCCCATGGTCCCGGTCGGCAAGGACGCGGTGACCTGGACCGACAACGTCTCCCTGCAGAACTGCTACATCAGCAGGGCGAGCGAGAAGCGGGTCGGGGAACTGCTGCGGCTCGCCGACTTCGCCGCCTCGCCCTTCGGGTCGCTCGAATACACCCTCATCAACTACGGCGTCGAGCACGTCGACCACGAGCGGGACGCGCACGGCACCCCCGTCCTCACCAAGCAGGGCACCCAGGACGTGACCGTGCCGTGGGGCAAACTCGCCTCCGCGACACCCTCGTTCTTCAGCGCCACCCACCCGCAGGCCGCGCGGTACGTGCACGAGGCGTACGCGGTGCTCATCCCGAAGCTCGTCGAGGACCCGACCCTCAGCTACTCCTCGCCGACCTGGGACTCCAAGGGGCTGGGCAGCCTGTACACCATCCACCTCGACGGCATCAAGGACCTGATCACCGGACGCAAACCGCTGTCGGCGTACGACGCGCTGGTCAAGAAGTGGCGCCGCGCCGGCGGCGACACGTGCCGCGCCGAGTTCGAGCAGGCCGCGCAGCAGGAGCGGAAGGAGAAGAAGTGACCACCAGCAGACGCGCGTTCCTCACCGGGGCGGCGGCCGCCGCGGCGCTCACCGTACCGGTGCTGGGCTCGCCCGCCGACGCCGCAGGCATCGACCCGCGCCCCGGCTCCGACGGGGTCGGCGACCCGCTGTTCCCGACCCTCGGCAACGGCGGCTACCAGGTCCTCCACTACGACCTGACCTTCGACTTCACCCCCGTGACCTACGACTTCACGGCGGTGGTGACACTGAGCGCGCGGGCCACGCAGGACCTGTCGTCGTTCAACCTGGACACCGACGGCCACACCGTCGAATCGGTCACGGTGAACGGCCGCCCCGCCTCCCACGCCCTGTCCGCCGGCCGGTCGGGCCAGGAGCTGACCGTCACCCCGGCCGCGCCGCTGCGCGAGGACGCGCCCTTCGAGGCCACCGTCGCCTACCGCGGCAACGGCAAGGCGCCGCGCGCCGGACTGACCGGCTGGCGGTTCGGCTCCGACGGCGGCTTCGCCTGCGCCGCCCAGTCGTCGCGGGCCGACACGTTCCTGCCGTGCAACGACACACCCTCCGACAAGGCCACCTGGACCTTCCACATCCACGCGCCGCAGGGGTACGTCGCCGCCGCCAACGGAGTGCTGACCGGCAAGGACGAGCGCGCCGACGGATCGGCCGTGTGGCACTTCGCGCTGCGCGAGCGCATGCCGACGGAACTGCTCGGCATCGCCGTCGTCAAGGGCACCTACCTGTACGGCACCTCGCACACCGGGCTGCCGCTGCGGCACGTCGTCCCGCGGGGCCAGGAGGACGTCTACGCCCCGGTCGTGGCCCGCACGGCCGACCATCTCGCCTGGCTGGAGGCGAAGTTCGGCCGCTACCCGTTCTCCGTGTACGGCCTCCACATCTACGACGGGTACACCGACGCCCTGGAGAACACGACCCTCACCCTGATGGGCACCAACTGGTTCAGGACCGCCGGCGGCGACCCGACGTACGAGAACACCATGGTGCACGAGCTGACCCACCAGTGGTTCGGCGACAGCGTCACCCCGCACGACTGGCAGCAGGCCTGGCTCAACGAGGGGCCGGCCGTCTACTACGCCGCCCTCTACAGCGAGGAGCGCGGCTGGTCCGTCATGGCCGACAGGATGAAGGCGACGTACGCCAAGCTCGACGCGGTCCGCGCCAGTGACGGGCCGCCCGGACTGCCCAAGGCCCTCGGCGGCACCAACATCTACGACGGGGGCGCGCTGGTGCTCTACGCACTGCGGCGCGAGGTGGGCGTGCGGCGGTTCGACCGGATCATGGGCCTGTGGCCGCGCCGCTTCAAGGACCGCACGGTCACCAGCGAGGACTTCATCGCCCACGCCGTCACCGTGACGGGCGACCGCTCGCTGGACCGGTTCCTGCGGGACTGGCTGTTCGGCGCGGAGAACCCCCCGATGCCGGGGCACCCGGACTGGACGGCCGCGGCGTGAGCGCCGGGCGGCCCCGCCCGTAGAGCCCCCACCGGCCCCGCACCACACTCCCCGAGCGGAAGGTCATCGCATGAGGCATCGCACGAGACATCGCATGGGACCACTCACCCGCACCACGCGCCCCACCGGACCGGCCGCCACCGTCCCGGCAGCCACCCGCGGCCCGGCCGCCCCCACGGGCCCGGCCGGCACCCCCCGCACGGTCCGCACCCTCGGTGCCGCCCTCCTCGCCGGTGCGGCGCTGCTCCTCGCCCCGCTGCCCGCCGCCCAGGCCGCCCCCGGCAAGGCTCCCGCACCCAAGGTCCTGTACGCCGCGCCGCACGGCTCGGGGTCCCACTGCACCCCCGGGCGTCCCTGCTCGGTGGAGGGCGCGCGGGACGCCGCCCGCGCCGTCGCCGGCCGTGCCGTGCGCGTCGAACTCGCGGGCGGCACCTACCCGTTGAGCGCACCTTTGAAGCTCGGCGCGCGGGACTCGGGGGTCACCTGGGCCGCGGCTCCCGGTGCGCGGCCCGTGCTCTCCGGCGGGCGGACCCTGACCGGCTGGTCGGTGAACGGCGACGGCACCTGGACCGCGAAGGTGCCCGCGGGCATCACACCCCGCCAGCTGTTCGTCGACGGGCGGCGAGCCGTGCGCGCCCGGGGCGAGTCCTGTCCCGCCGCCGTCTGCGACGCCACCCGGACCGGCATGAGCGGCGCCGAGAAGACCGGCATCGCGCACTGGGCCCGGCCCACCGACGCCGAGGCCGTCATCAGCGTCCGCTGGCGCAACTACCACTGCCGCATCGCCGCCGTCACCGGCGACGTGCTGACCTTCGCACAGCCCTGCTGGACCAACTCGGCCTCCGGGACCGGCCGCACCGGACCCGCCTGGGACTCGACGACCGTCGACTCCTCCCGCTACTCCGGGGTCGCCTACTTCGACAACGCCCGCGAACTCCTGGACAAGCCGGGCGAGTTCGTTTGGGACTCGGCCGCGCGCACCGTCACGTACCTGCCCCGCGAGGGCGAGGACCCGCGCCGCTCCCAGGCCGTCACCCCGGTCACCGAAGGGCTCCTCGTGCTCGACGGCGCGCACGACGTGCGCGTCAGCGGCATCGGCTTCGCCTACGCCGCCTACCGGCAGCCGGACACGGACGAGGGCTACGCGGGCACGCAGGCCGGTCTCACCCTGACCGGTGCCACCGGCCCCGTCGACCACGCGGGCCGCTACTACACCAAGCCCGCCGCCGCGCTCACCGTCCGCGGCGGCCGCCACGTGGTGATCGACCACGCCGCCTTCACCCACCTCGGCGGCGCGGGCGTGACCTTCGAACAGGGGACCCAGGACTCCACGCTCACCCGTTCCCGCTTCACCGACCTCTCCTCCGGCGCCGCGTACATCGGTGACACCGACCCAGCGCCCGCCCCCGAACTCGCCGGGGCCCGCAACACGGTCTCGTACAACACCGTCCGCCGCACCGGCGTGGAGTACACGGACGCCGTCGGCATCTGGGCGGGCTACGAGGCCGGCACCGTCATCGACCACAACACCCTCGACGACCTCCCGTACTCCGGCATCTCCGTGGGATGGGGCTGGAACCAGCCCGAGGCCCGGCAGTCCGTGCTGCGGGACAACCGCGTCACGGACAACCGGATCACCGACGTCATGCGGGTCGCCGACGCGCAGCACGACGGCGCGGCCATCTACACGCAGGGCGCCCAGCCCGGCACCGTGATCTCCGGCAACTACATCGACCGCAGCGCGTACGGGAACACCGAACGCGACGGCAACGGCATCTACCTCGACGAACAGTCCAGCCACATCGCCGTCACCCGCAACGTCGTCACCCGCGTCGGCTACAAGTGGGTCTCCAACTGGGCCGACTACGGCATCGACAACCACGTCACCGGCAACTGGACCGACACCGACGCCCCGGCCCTCGCCGGCACCGGTTCGACCATGACCGGCAACCACACGAAGCTGGACCGGCTGCCGGCCGAGGCCGTCGAGGTCGCCGAGGCGGCGGGGGCAGACGGCCGGGGCCGTGTCGCCCGGCTCCGCCCCGATCTGGCCCGCACCGGCACCGCCGGCCAGTCCTCCACCGACGGCACGGCCACGGCCGCCCACGCCATCGACGGCGACACCACCACCGACACCCGCACCCTCTCCGAGCCGGGCGCCTGGTGGCAGGTGGACCTCGGCGCTGTCCACCACGTCGGACAGGTCGAGGTCTGGAACGACGCCTCCATGACCACCGCCGGCTTCGACGTGCAGCTCGCCGCCGCGGCCGACTTCTCCGACGCCACCACCGTGCACGTCACCGGCAAGGCGCTGCGCCCCACCCTCCTCGACACCGACACCACGGCCCGCTACGTCCGGGTCCGGCTCACCGGCACCGGGCGGGTGGCGCTCGCCCACGTACTCGTGCACCCCTGACCCGCGGCAGGGCGGCATCCGCGCAGGGCAGCGGGGCAGCGGGCGCCACGGACCGGTCGGCGGTCCGCGGCGCCCGCGCGCCGCGCACGCCACCGGCACCCGCCTCTACGTGGGCCACAACATGCGCAGCGCGGCCTCAACCCGGTCATCGACGTCGAGGACGTGTCCCTGGTCGACATGCGCCTGGACAACGGGGTGCTCGCGGCCTACCAGCAGTGCCACTTCACCCCCGACCACTGGCGCAACGACACCGTCATCGGGGACGCGGGCCGCCTGGAGAACTTCGGGGACGGCCCCGGGGCCGTGGTCAGGGTGTGGAACTCCCGCCGCTCCGTCCACCGCCCCGAGTACACCGACCGTCCCGGCCGCCGAGGACGACGCCGGGCACGGTGGCGCAGACCCGCTCCTGATCGACGAGTTCGTGCGGTTCGCGCGGGAGGGCGGCGTCACCGACACCTCGCCGGTCGCCGCGCGCATGGCCGTCGCGGCCGGGGCAGGGGCAGGGGCCACCGAGTCACTGCGCGCGGGCGGCACGCCTCGCGAGATCGAGCCGCCCGACCCCGAGCCGGCCGCGTACTTCGAGCGCGGCCGGACCCGCCCGGGACGGACCTCCGGCCACCCCCGGGACCGTACCGTCCGCTGAACCGGACCGGATTGTCGTGTGTGCGCCGTCTGCGTGGACTGCGCCGTCTTCTCGTCACGGCCGTTCGACTCGTCTGTCACAGGGGCGTCCTGATCCACCTCCCACCGCAGCGGATCACCGGGCCGCGGGTGTCCCATGAGGTGACAGCGCCCCGTTCGGTCCGTACGAGCGGGACGACACCGCTTCCCAGGAGTTACCGATGCGCGTCAAGAAGCTTTCCGCCCTCGCCCTCGTCGTCACCGCCGCAAGCCTCTCGCTGACCGCGTGCGGCGGCGGTGCCGGATCCGGTGCGGCTTCGGGTACGAACGCGTCCGCCGCCGCGCAGGGCTCCGCCGGCGACGGGTCCTCGGCCCCGGACGCCGCCTCGGGTGCGGCCGACGGCTCCGGCTCGGCGTCCGGCCCGGCCTCCGGTTCCGGTACGGGTTCGCGCTCGGGCTCGGGCTCGTCCGGCTCCGCTTCCGGGTCTTCCGGTTCCTCCTCCGGTTCCCGCACGGGCGGCGGCGCCACCACCGCCCGGGCCGGGGCCCAGGGGTCGGGTGCCCGCTGCAAGACCGACCACCTCGGCTTCAGCGCCGCCTCCGCCATGGTCAAGAACGAGATCGTCGTCAGCCTGAAGAACAACGGCTCCGGCACGTGCACCATGCACGGCTTCCCCGGCGTGCAGCTGGTGGGCCCCGACGGCCTGGGCGACACCGGCCCCGATGCCGCCCGCACCGACACGACGGCCTCCACCGTCACCATCGCGCCCGGTGAGGAGACCCGCTTCCTGCTCCACTACATCCCGGCCACCGGCGGCTCCGGCAAGACCTACACCAGGCTCGCCGTCACCCCGCCCAACGAGACCGTCTCCTCCATCGTGAACCTCGGCGGACTGGACATCACCGTCGCCGCCCCCGACGGAGAGGCGCCCGACGTCTACGTCGACCCGGTCGGCTACCACGTCGGCTCCGGCAAGTGACCCCGCTCGCAGAGCCGCGCCCCCGACCGGCCGGCCCGGCCCGGCCCGCCGGTCGGTCACACGCCACCGGCCGGCCCGGTCCGCCGGTCCCTCACGCGCCGGCCGCGGTGCGTGCGGCGGCGGCGAGCACCGCTTCGACGGCCGTGTCGTAGATCGTTCTGTGGTCGATGACGCTCAGCTCGGTGACGTGGGCGTGGGTGACCGGGTAGTCGCCCTCGGGGAGGCGGGCGTAGACGCGGGTCCACGTGGTGTCGTCCTTCTCGCGGGCCTCCGGGTCGAGGGAGCTGAGCGAGGCGGCGCTCGCGCAGTGGCCGAGGGCCGTGTCCACGAAGGTCCGGTAGTACAGCACGGCCTCGGCGGGCGGCAGCCCCGAGCGCGTGAAGCAGGAGAGCAGCAGCTCGATCATGCGGCGCTCGGCGGGGCCTCCGGTGGTGCGCGCGAAGGTCAGTACGGTCACCGCGGGGAAGCGGCTCTGGCTCTGCCACATGACCGCGGCGATCCGGCGCAGCGTGTCCGTCCAGGGCTCGTCCTCGGGGACCTCCCCGACGGCGTCGAGTTCGGTCTCGATGATGCGCTCGCACAGGGCGAGCAGGAGTTCGTCCTTGTCACGGAAGAGCCGGTAGAGCGCCGTCACGTCGACGTCCAGTTCCTGCGCCAGCCTGCGCATGGAAAGACCGGTGACTCCTTCGCGTGCGGCGAGCCGGAACGCCGCGTCGACCGCGGCCTCCTGCCGCACGGTCCTGCGTTCCCGGCTGCGGGGCCGCACGGCGCCCTTCGGCTCCTGCGAGGCGGCGGTCGCCGTCTTCTTCGCCATGGATCTCCTCGGTCCGGGGAACGGGTACGGCGGCTGCCGGGGCCGGCTCGGGGCCCCGTACTGCTGCCACGACCCGGCGACCTGGCGGCCCGCGATCTCCCCCGAGACCCCGGCCGGCCTGCGCCCCGCCGCCCCCGTCGTCTTCGAGCGCCCGTCGACCGAGGGCGCCGGACATGAGTGACACCACCGCGCGTCTCAGCCCGAAGCTGTCGCTGGTGTCGGTGGTCACCTTCGGACTCGCCTACATGGCGCCCAGCCTGGTCATGGTGATCTTCGGCGTCATCGCCGCCGCCAGCGCCGGGACCGCGCCCACCGCGTTCCTCGTCGCCACCGGGGCGATGTGCCTCACCGCGCTGAGCTACGCGAAGATGGCCCGCCACCATCCGCTCTCCGGCTCGGCGTACTCCTACGCCCGCAAGCTGATCGGCTCCCCGGCCGGCTTCCTCGTCGGCTGGGCCGTGCTGCTCGACTACCTCTTCCTGCCGATGGTGGCCTGGCTGGTGCAGGCGGTGTACCTCAACGCCCAGTTCCCGGTCCTCCCGGTGTGGGCGTGGCTGCTGCTCAACGCCGTCCTCACCACCCTGGTCAACGTCGTCGGGCTCACGCTCACCGACCGTGTCAACAAGCTCCTGACCGGCCTGGCCGTCTTCCTGGTGCTGCTGTTCGTCGCCTACTGCCTGGTCCACCTCGGCGGCCACCCGCCGCACTCCTACACCGCGCCGCTGTGGCACAGCGGGAGGAGCCTCGGCGGCGTCTCGGCCGCCTCCGCCATCGCCGCCTACTCCTACCTCGGCTTCGACGCGGTGACCACCCTCTCCGAGGAGACCCGCGACGCCCGGCGGACCATCCCCAGGGCCGTCGTCCTCGTGGTCGCGATCGGCGGCGCCCTCTTCGCCGTCGTCGCCTACATCATGCAGCTCGTCCACCCCGGCGGGGTGTTCGACGCCCCCGAGATCGCGGGCTACACGCTGTCCGTCGAGGTCGGCGGCCGTACCTTCGCCGACTGGACCAACGCGGCAGGCATCGTCGGCGGCTTCGCCTCGGGCCTGGCGGTCCAGCTCAGTTCCAGCAGGCTGCTCTACATCATGGGCCGGGACGGCGTACTGCCGAAACGAATCTTCGGAGTGCTCCACCCGCGCACGCGGACCCCCGTCCTTCCCCTGCTGGTGACCGGCGCCGTGTGTCTGGCAGGCCTGAACATCTCCCTGGCCACCGCGACGTCCTTCATCAACTTCGGCGCGTTCCTCGGCTTCACCGTCGTCAACCTGTGTGTCATCGTCCACTTCGTCCGCAACCGCGGCACCGAGGGCACCAAGGTGTTCGGTCACGTGGTCGTCCCGGCGCTCGGCGCCTGCGTCACCGTCTACCTGATGACGCGGCTCAGCGCCGCCGCCCTCGTCATCGGCGGGTGCTGGCTCACCGCCGGGTTCGCCCATCTCCTCTGGCTCACCCGCGGTTTCCGCCGTGCCACACCCGAGATGAGCCTCGGTGACCTTGCAGCGGACGCCGGCGGCGGCGCGAAGGCCACGACGGGTTCCTGACCCTCCGCCGGCCCGTCCCGAGGAGCCCGCGGTCCGACGGGGACTGCGGGCTCCCGGCGACAGGGACCGGCCGGGTCCTGCCGTCGTACGAAGACCCGTCGTTCGAAGGTCCCGCCGCAGGAACCCACCGCCGACGGCACCCACCACCGACGGGACCCGTCGCCGGCGGACCCCATCGCCGGCAGGACCCGTCGCCGACAGGACCCGTCCTACGAAGGTCCCGTCGCCCGGCAGGACCCGGCAACCGCCGGGCGGGGGTCAGCCGGTGGAGCGCGGCTCCAGCATGTGCCGTGCCTCGGCGACCACCGCCGGGTCGGTGACGAAGTGCGTGTCCTGCTCGGCGGAGGCGCCGGCGGCGCCGAGCGGGATCCACGCGCCCCCGCGCCGGGGTGCGGCGCGGCGCTTGGCGGAGAGGTGGACGGCCGCCACACCGGCGGCGGTCAGCGCCGGGATGTCGGCGGGGCACACCCCGCCGCCCGCCATCACCTGCACGCCGGGCGCGGCCTCCACCATGGCGGCGAGGCGAGCGAGCCCCTGCGCGGCGGCCGGGGCGCCGCCGGAGGTGAGCACCCGGGTGAGCCCGAGGCCGGGCAGCAGCGCGGCGGTGGCGACCGGGTCCGCCGAGACGTCGATCGCGCGGTGCAGGGTCACCTCGACCGGACGGCCCGCGTCGTGGGCCGCCGCGGCGAGGCGGGCGACGGCGTCCGTGTCGAGGCCGCCGTCCGCGGTGAGCGCGCCGACGACCACACCGGCGGCTCCGGACGCGATCACGGACCGTACCTCGGCGGCCATCAGGGCGGTCTCCTCGGCGTCGTGGACGAAGTCGCCCGGACGGCACCGGACCAGCACGTGCACCGGCAGACCCACGGCGGCGACCGCCTCGACGAGGGCGGCCGAAGGGGTCAGACCGCCCAGCTCGAGACCGGTGCACAGTTCGACGCGGTCCGCTCCGTGTGCGAGGGCGACCCGGGCGCCCGCCGGTGAGGTGACGGCGATCTCCAGCGCGGGCCGCGGGAGTCCGGTGAGGTGGGTTTCCCGAGCTGGTACCGGGCCCGTGCCGTCGGCCCCCGACGGGGTGGGCTGCCGGGTGGTGCGCTCGCTCATTCGTCGTCCCCGGTGAGCGGCTGGTCGGAGGCCGGGATGACACGGGCCGTCAGGTCCGGGTCGGCCATGTCGCGGTCGAAGGGGAACATGGGGCGCCGGATGCGGCGGTGGCCCAGGCGCACCAGGTCCTGGTCGACACCGCCCGGGGTGAGGGCCATCTTCCAGCCCACCGACATGTCGAACAGCTCCGGCTCCAGATAACCGATCTTCACGATCACGATGTCGGCGGAGCGCGGGTCGAGGCCGAGGCCGGTGAAGTCGTGCTCGTGGTGGTACGGCTTGCGCAGCCTGGTGAGGATCGCGTACACGCTGCCGACGCGGACGACGACCTCGGTCCCGGCGTCCCGGTCGCCGTGCCGGATCGAGTGGACCACACCGGTGAGGGTGACGGGGCCCGCGTGCCGGTCGTCGACCTCCGCGCCGGCGGTGACGGTGACGGTGGCGCCGACCCCGGCGGCCACCGCGGTCTCGATCGCGGCGGGGCCGGGCACCGAGGCGTACAGGACGGTCGGCCCGTCCTCCTTCTGGAACTCCGGACGCTCCAGCAGCCGGGTCAGGCCCCAGGTGACGTCGCCGGCGCCGCCCGCGGTGGGGTTGTCGCCGGTGTCGCTGATGAAGTACGGCCGCTGGTCGGAGGCGAGGGCCTCGTCGAGGAGTTCGTCGTAGGTGCCGGTCGGGGCGACGAAGCCGAAGTCGTGGCGGGCCTCCCAGAAGCCCCGGGCGAGGCGTTCGGCCCCGGCCGCGACGGCCGCCGTGTCCTCGCCGGTGACGACCACGGCGGCGCGGTTGCGGGGCTCGTCCGCCCAGGCGTAGCCGACCCAGATCGCGGCGTCCGTGACGCCGTCGGCGGCCTCGACCTCGTCGACGGCCGCGTACACGCTCTTCGCGGGTTCGATCCGGGTGGAGGTCTGCTCGCCGGCCAGCAGCACCGGCACCGGCACCCACGCCTTGACCGGGCGGGGAGCGCCGGAGACCAGCAGTTCGACCAGGTTGCGCACGGCACGCTCCTTGGTCTCCATGTGGTCCTCGTGCGGGGCCATCCGGTAGCAGGTGATCAGGTCGCTGCGGTGGACGAGGTCACGGGAGACGTTGCCGTGCAGGTCCATCGAGGTGGAGACGATCACGTCCGGGCCGACGGTGGCGCGGATGCGTTCCAGCAGCACGGCCTCGGCGTCGTCGATCCCCTCCACGGTCATGGCGCCGTGGATGTCGTACCACAGGCCGTCCAGCCGGGGCAGCGCGGCGAGGCGCTCGATCAGCTCGTCGGTGAGGGCGGTCCAGGCGGCGGCGGTGACGGTGCCGCCGGGCAGCGACTTGCCGACCAGGGCGCCGTGCCATTCGGCGGCCTCGCGCAGGTCCCGGCCGGGGGCGAGGAAGGGGTACCGGTCGAATATCGCGGCACCGCGCGCGGGGTGGAAGGCGGGGGCCTCGGTACGGGCCGGGGAGAAGGTGGAGGACTCGATGCCGAGGCCGGCGACGGCGATGACCGGGCGGGCGACGGCGGTGCGGGTGTGCGACATGGCTCCTCGTGCGGGTGGACGGCGTGGGGCGTGGAGTCGGCCTGGGGCCTGCGGTCAGGGAGGCGGGGGAGGGGGGCGTGGGCCGGCCGGGGCGTGGGCCGGGCGCGGATCCGTCCGGCCCACGCCGGGTCGGGCGGGCGTCAGCTCCTCGGGAGAGGCGTGACGGCGGGGAACCGGTCGGGTCCGCCGGTGCGGGCGACGGTGCCGCCGGCGTCGCTGAGCGCGCGGGCCAGGGCGCGCTGCAGGGCGAACAGCCCGGCCCCGACCAGTCCGGCGTCGGCGCCCAGGACGGCCCGCTCGATGGTGAGGTGCTCGGTCACCAGCGGGTGGCAGCTCTCGTAGAGCTGGCTGCGCACCGCGGCGACGAACGGTTCCAGGGTGGAGAGGATGCCGCCGAGGTAGACGGCGTCCGGGTTGAAGAAGTTGACGTTGGCGGCGAGCACCTGGCCGAGGTGGTCGCCCGCCCGGCGGACGGCGCGGGTGGCCTCCGGGTCGGCGTCGCCGGCGAGCCGGACCACGTCCTCGGGGCTGGTGACGTCCAGACCGCGTTCGCGCAGGATCCGCACGAGCGCGGCACCGGAGGCCACGGTCTCCAGGCAGCCCGTGTTCCCGCAGGAGCAGGGGACGTCGGCGCCGCCGCCGTCGATGCGGATGTGGGTGATGTCGCCCGCGGCACCCGTGGCGCCCCGGTAGAGGTGCCCGTCGGCGATGACACCGGCGCCGATCGCCGAGCCGATCTTCACCGTGATCGACTGCCGGTGCTCGGCGGGCCGCACGCTCTGCTCGCCGACGGCCATGCAGTTGGCGTCGTTGTCGACGACGGCCGGGACCCCGAAGCGCTCCTCCAGCCAGGCGGCGACCGGGAAGCGGTTCCAGCCGGGCATCCGGGACGGCAGGACGACCGCGCCGGCGGTGACGTCCACCGGGCCGGGCAGGGAGAGCCCGACGCCCCGCAGCCGGTCGCGGCCCCGCTGCTGGGCGAGGCTCTCCAGGTGCTCGGCGAGCCGTGGCAGCGCGGCCTCCGGACCGTCGGCGATCTCGAAGGGCACGGTGGCTACGTCACCGACCCCGCCGCCCGGGAGCACCACACCGATCCGGGCGTGCCGGCCGCCGACGTCGGCGGCGAGGGCGTACTCGTCGGTGCTGCCCGCCCTGAGCACCCTGCGGGGGCGGCCTCCGGTGGAGGACTGGGTGCCCTCCTCGGCGAGGAGTCCGCGCTCGACCAGCTCGGCCACGGTGAGGGAGATGGTGGAGGCGGCCGCGCCGAGGAGCTGCGCGAGTTCGGCGCGGGACGAGGCCTGTCCGGAGGCGACGAGTTCGAGGACCCGCGTGGCGAGGGTCGCACCCTTCGGCGCGGCGCCCCTCGGCGCGGGGCTCTTCGACGGGGCGCCCTTCGACGCGGTGCCTTTCGCGGACACGCCCTTGGTGCTCTTGCGGTCCCGTGCACTTATTTCAGTCATGTACGAAGTAACTTCCGCGGTGTTGGGTGTGACGGAGACAGTACGCCCGTCCTGACGGGTGGGGAACAGCTCCGTGAAGAAAGTGGACCGTGCTGGTGCAACGTGAATTCGCCTCAAAAGGGTGCATAGACACCGTCAGAGGCGTCCGGAGTGGGTGGAAGGGACTTTCATCGAGATCGGAGTAACTTACTTGTTACTAATTCTTGTTTGTTTGTTCGGCGCGTCCGTCGTTGACTGTCGCCATGCACAGCGCCGATCCCGCGGCGCCGGTCCGGGTCCTCCCGGGACGTTTGCGGGTCCTTTCACTCTGAGGAGAGTCATGTTCCTTGCTCACACGGCGGCCGGCCGCCGCTGGGCCCTCGTCGCGGGTGCCGCCGTCATCACCGGCGCGCTGGTCACGGGCTGTTCCGGAGGCGGTACCTCGTCCTCCGGTCCGTCGTCGTCGGACACCGTCAACTACGCCCTCCCCGCGAACTTCACACCGAACTGGATCCTCCCGGTCGGCACCGCCGCACATCTGAACACGAACAACTCCTCCATATCCCAGGCCGTGTGGGAGCCGCTGATCGCGTACGACGGCTCCACCGGAAAGGTCGGCTGGAACAAGGCCAACTCGCTGGCCACCGACGCCCGGTTCGCCGCGGACAGCAAGAGCGTGACGATCACCCTCGGCAACCGCCACTGGAGCGACGGCAAGCCGATCACTTCCCGTGACGTGGAATTCTGGTTCAACCTCGTCAAGGCGAACAAGGCGGACTGGGCCAGCTACAGCCCGGGCAAGGCACCGGACAACTGGACCTCGTTCAAGACGATCGACGCCACGCACTTCACCCTCACCTTCGACAAGGCGTACAACCAGGAGTGGATGCTCGCCAACGAGCTGAGCATGATCCGCACCATGCCGCAGCACGTCTGGGACAAGACCGGCGACTCCGGCACCGTCTCCGACCTGGACCGCACCCCTGCCGGGGCCAAGCAGGTCTGGACGTACCTCAACAACGCGGCCAAGAAGATCTCCGGTTACGCGACCGACCCGCTGTGGAAGACGGTCAGTGGCCCGTACACCATCAAGTCGTTCTCGACCGCGGGCAAGGTCCAGCTGACCGCCAACGCGAAGTACGACGGCGGCGGCAAGGCCAACATCAAGAACGTCAACCTGCTGCCGTTCACCACCACGGACGCCGAGGAGAACGCGCTGCGCGCGGGCACCGTGGACTACGGCTACATCAACGCCACGGACCTGGGCCAGGAGGCGTCCTTCAAGGCCAGGGGCTACTCGGTCAAGCCGTGGAGCGGCTGGGCGATCACCTACATGCCGTACAACTTCAACAACCCTGCCATGGGCCCGGTGTTCAAGCAGCTGTACGCCCGCCAGGCGATCCAGATGTCGGTGGACCAGACCACCCTGGCCAAGGTGGTCTTCAACGGCAGCGCCGTCCCCACCTACGGCCCGATCCCGCAGGGCCAGGAGTCGTCCTTCGTCTCCGCCGAGCAGAAGAACAACCCGTACCCGTTCGACACCGCCAAGGCCAGGAAGCTGCTCACCGACCACGGCTGGACCGAGCAGGGCGGCACCATGGTGTGCACCAGGCCCGGCACCGGCGGCGACCAGTGCGGCGCGGGCGTCGACAAGGGCACCAAGTTCGAGATGCAGGTGCTGTCCCAGTCCGGCTCGACCGTGACCGACAACATGATGAGCGCGCTGCAGTCCTCGTTCGCCAAGACCGGCATCAAGTTCGGCATCAAGACCGCCCCGGTCAACTCCGTGCTGTCGCAGGCCGGGCAGTGCACCGCCGGCGACTCGGGCTGCAAGTGGCAGCTGTCCTTCTTCGGCACCGCGGGCAGCTGGTACTTCCCCGCCTACCCGAGCGGTGACTCGCTCTTCGCCACCGGCGGCGGCTCCAACTTCGGCAGCTACTCCAACGCCGACGTCGACAAGCTGATCACCGCGACCACCACCTCGTCCTCGAACGAGGCGGTGCAGAAGTACAGCGCCGCACTCGCCAAGGACCTCCCCGTGGTCTGGCTGCCCGAGCCCGACTACCAGATCTCCGTGGTCAGGAACGGCCTCGGCGGCTTCGCCCAGGACTCCCTCGCCAACTTCCACCCCGCCATGTGGAAGTGGAACAAGTAAGAGCTGCGAACAAAAGAGGCGCCCGGCTCGCGACGCCCGGCACGCACGCTCGCGGCGTTGCCGAAAGGCCCTGGTAGCTCCGCTACAAGGACCTTCCGGCGCCTTGCGATCGCACGCACCGGACGCCGCGAGCTGATCGGACTCCCCTTTTGTTCGCAGCTCTTATCCCGACCTGAGCCGCACCCAGGCACACTGGGAGTATGACGACAGGCGCTCCGACCTCTCCGTACTCCACCAGCCCCCGGCGCTCGCGGCTGCGCAGGTTTCTGCCGGCGGCCGTCGCCGTGTGGCTGGTACTGGAGATCTGGCTGCTGACGCTGGTGGCCGGCGCGGCCGGAGGCTTCACCGTGTTCCTGCTGCTGGTCGCCGCTCTCGTGCTCGGCGCGGTGGTGATCAAGCGGGCGGGCCGCCGCGCCTTCCAGAACCTCAACGAGGCCTTCCAGCGCGGTGCCACCCCCTCCGACCGGCGCGGCGGCAACGGCCTGATGATGCTCGGCGGTCTGCTCCTGATGATCCCCGGCATGATCTCCGACGCGGTGGGTCTGCTCCTGCTGGTCCCGCCGGTTCAGCGGGCCGTCGGCCGGTTCGCGCAGCGCACGGTCGACCGCAGGCTGCGCGCGGCCGCCCCGGGCACCCTGGGGGACGCCTTCCAGCAGGCCCGCATGCACCGCCCCGACGGCAAGGTCGTCGCGGGCGAGGTGATCAGGGACGACGAGCCGGGCGACGCCCCGCGCGCACAGCACCCGCCGCTGACCCGGTGAGCCCGACGCCCGGAGCTGGGGGCCGCGGGCGTCGGGCACCGCGCAGGGGCGAGCACCGGCCGCGGACACACGAAACGGGCGCCGCACGTGAATCCACGTACGGCGCCCGTTTCCTGTTGAGGTGCGCTGGTGACCGGCCCGAGCCCCGCGGGGACTACGCGCTCTTGCGGCTGTCCCGGGGATGAACGGCGATGTTCATCGCCCCGGACCGCAGTACGGCGAGACGCTCCTCGAGGACCTCTTCGAGTTCCTCACGGGTGCGCCGCTCCATCAGCATGTCCCAGTGCGTGCGCGCAGGCTTGGCCTTCTTCTCCTCCGGGCCGTCGCCGTCCACCAGGAGTGCCTGGGCCCCGCAGACCTTGCACTCCCACTCCGGCGGGATCTCCGCCTCGACCGAGAAGGGCATCTCGAAGCGGTGCCCCTTCTCGCATGCGTACTCCACGGCCTGGCGCGGGGCCAGGTCGATGCCGCGGTCCGTCTCGTAGCTGGTCACCACGAGGCGCGTGCCGCGAAGAGCTCGCTCACTCATGAATCGTGCCTCCCGGGCTTGTCGCCCACAGGACAGGTGTCGCTGTCGTCGTCATCCGGTCAACGTCCGGTCGGCGGTAAAGATTCCCGTTCCGATGTCCCGTTCCGGGTCATGTGTCGCCGTCGTAGCCGCAGCCTTGTCAACCAGTGCAGTACCCACCGGCGCCCGGTTTGTCACATCTGAAAGGAGATGTCACCCAGCGTTTCGGCATCTTTGACGCGCAGTAACGGTACGCCTGGCAGGCCAAACGCGTACACTACAGCCCTTTCGCCTCCAGCGCTAAATCCGGCGCTCTCGGCCAGGTCCGGCCGGACCTGGATCCGGCCGGGCGCCGCGTTGCCCGCGCCGTGGATCGCCCGCGCCACCGGGACCCGCGCGAGCAGCGCGAACCCGATCACGAAGAACGCCACCAGGGAGACGCTCGCGTCCCGGTAGCTCCCGGTCAGCTGGTAGGTGAACAGGCCCCACCACAGCCCCGCCGACGCCGCACGGACCTCGCGGGCGGTCGCGGCCGGGCTCAGGCCCACACGTCCCGCTCCTCCATGACCTTGCGCAGCGTGTCGATGTGGTCGGTCATGATGCCATCGACACCGAGGTCCAGGAGCCGGTGCATCTCCCCGGGCTCGTTGACGGTCCACACGTGCACGTGCAGCCCCCGCGCATGGGCCGCGCGGAGGAACAGGCGGTCGACCACCGGGACACCCGACTGCGCCACCGGCACCTGCACGGCCACGGCGGACCGGCGCAGCACGGCCGGCACGCCCCAGGAGCGCAGCCGCAACCCCAGCACCCCGCGCGTGCCGTACGACGTCGCCAGGCGCGGCCCCGCCAGGCGCTGCGCCCGCGCGACGCGTGCCTCGGAGAACGACCCGACGCACACCCGCCCCCAGGCGTCGGCCCGGTCGAGCACGTCCAGCAGGGGCAGCAGGGCGGGCTCCGCCTTGACGTCGACGTTCCACCGCACCCCGGGAAACGCCGCGAGCAGCTCTTCGAAGAGCGGCACCGGTTCGCGGCCGGCCACCCGCGCGCGGCGCACCTCGGCCCACGGCAGGTCGGCGATGCGTCCCGCGCCGTCGGTCACACGGTCGAGCGTCGCGTCGTGGAAGGCGACCAGGCGTCCGTCGGCCGTGGCGTGCACATCGGTCTCGATGTACCGGTAGCCGAGTTCGACCGCCCTGCGGAACTGGGCCGCCGTGTTCTCCAGCCCGTCGGCGGCGCCGCCGCGGTGCGCGAAGGCGAGGGGCCCCGGGTGATCGAGATAGGGGTGGCGTACGAGCGTGGTCACGGACGCAGTATCGCCCCTTCGGGTGTACCGCCGGACACGGCCGGAGTGCCGCCCGCGGTTCCGGACACGGCGAACACCCGCAGGAAGAGCTGGGCCAGCGGCCCGATCGAGACGGCGTAGAGCAGGGTGCCCACACCGATGGTGCCGCCGAGGAGGAAGCCGGTGACCACCACCGCCACCTCGACGGCCGTGCGCATCAGGCGGATCGAGCGGCCGGTACGCCGGTGCAGCCCCGTCATCAGCCCGTCCCGGGGGCCGGGGCCGAATCGGGCGCAGATGTACAGGCCGGTCGCCGCGCCGTTGAGCAGGATGCCCGCCACCAGCACCGGGATCCGCACCGCGAGAGCGCGGGCGTCGGGGACCAGGGCGAGGGTGCCGTCCATGGCGAGTCCGACCACGAAGACGTTGGAGACGGTGCCTAGGCCCGGCCGCTGGCGCAGCGGGATCCACAGCAGTAGCACCACCGCTCCCACGATGATCGACACGACACCGATCGTCAGACCGGACCGTTCGGCCAGGCCCTGGTGCAGGACGCCCCAGGGCTCCAGCCCGAGTCCGGCCTCGACGAGGAGCGCGGAACTGGCGCCGTACAGCGCGAGGCCGGCGTACAGCTGGACGAGTCGCCGCCCGAGGCGGTCCGGTATGGACAAGGTGCTCCCCCTGGTGGTGGGCCGGGTGGTGGCCACGGTGGCGGGCCGGTGGTGGCCATGGTGCGGGCCGGTCGTGCAGCGGTCGCGCGCGTGGCGGACCGTCCGGTGGCTCCGGGCGCGGACCGGCCGTGGCCACGGTGGTGGGTCGGGCCGGTGGCGGCCACGTGGAGACCCGGATGGTGGAAGTGGCCTGACCCGTGCCACTCTGTGGCGTGGGGAAGCGTCCTCTCCATGGCCAATTCGGGGAAGGTGGACTGATCATCATGGCGCAGTGGACCTCGGCAGTGGGTGCCACGCAGCTCGCCCGGCTGCTCACCTCCCAGCAGGGGCGCTCGGCGGGCCCCGGTTCCCGCCGCCCGCCCGCCTACCGTGCGCTCGCCGACGGGGTCCGGCTGCTGGTCCTGGAGGGCAGGGTCCCGGTGGCCGCGCGGCTGCCCGCCGAACGCGAACTGGCCCTCGCCCTGTCCGTCAGCCGCACCACCGTCGCCGCCGCCTACGAGGCGCTGCGCACCGAGGGCTTCCTGGAGTCGCGGCGCGGAGCGGGCAGCTGGACCGCGGTCCCGGCCGGCAACCCGCTGCCCGCGCGAGGGCTCGAACCCCTGCCGCCGGAGGCCCTGGGTTCGATGATCGACCTGGGCACCGCCGCCCTGCCGGCCCCGGAGCCGTGGCTCACCCGCGCGGTCCAGGGCGCGCTGGACGAGTTGCCGCCCTACGCCCACACGCACGGGGACTACCCGGCGGGCCTGCCCGCGCTGCGCTCGATGATCGCCGACCGGTACACCGCCAGGGGCATCCCGACCATGCCGGAGCAGATCATGGTGACCACGGGTGCCATGGGCGCCATCGACGCCATCTGCCACCTCTTCGGCGGCCGGGGCGAGCGCATCGCCGTGGAGTCGCCGTCCTACGCCAACATCCTCCAGCTGATGCGCGAGGCGGGGGCCCGCCTGGTGCCCGTCGCGATGGCCGAGGGGCTCACCGGCTGGGACGTGGACCGCTGGCGCCAGGTCCTGCGGGAGGCGGCCCCCCGGATCGCCTACGTCGTCGCCGACTTCCACAATCCGACCGGAGCCCTCGCGGACGAGGACCAGCGCCGCCGTCTGGTGGAGGCGGCCCGGTCCGCCGGGACGGTGCTCGTGGTCGACGAGACGATGAGCGAGCTGCACCTGGACCCGGACGTGGAGATGCCCCGGCGGGTGTGCGGCTTCGACCCGGCGGGCTCCACCGTGATCACCGTGGGATCCGCCAGCAAGGCCTTCTGGGCGGGGATGCGGATCGGCTGGGTGCGGGCGGCCCCCGACGTGATCCGCAGCCTGGTCGCGGCCCGCGCCTACGCCGACCTGGGCACCCCCGTGCTGGAACAGCTGGCCGTCAACTGGCTGTTCAGCACCGGCGGCTGGGAGCGGGCCGTCGAGGTCCGCCGGGGCCAGGCCCGCGACAACCGCGACGCGCTGGTCGCGGCGGTCCGCCGGGAACTGCCCGACTGGGAGTTCGAGGTGCCCCGGGGCGGCCTCACCCTGTGGGTGCGCACCGGCGGCCTGTCGGGATCCCGCCTGGCCGAGGCGGGGGAGCGGGTCGGCGTCCGGGTGCCCTCGGGGCCCCGCTTCGGGGTCGACGGCGCCTTCGAGGGGTACGTCCGGCTGCCGTTCACCGTGACCGGAGCGGTGGCGGACGAAGCGGCGACGCGCCTGGCGGCCGCGGCCCGGATGGTGGAGTCGGGCGCGACGGGGGGCGGCGAGTCGCCCAGGACGTTCGTGGCGTAGCCACGGGAGGCGGGCGGCCCCGACGAGGGCGACTCCGGCGCGGTCCGCCGTACCTCCCCGGCGGCGGGCGCCCTGGAGCGGGGGCGGCCACGGCCCCCGTCTCCCGCCGCCGGGGAGGTACGGCCGCCGGTCAGGACGGTTCGGCCACGGCCGCCTCCGTCACGGCGGCCTCCACGGCCTCCACGGCCTCCAAGGGTTCCAGGGGCTCCGCCGCCTTCGAGGAGACCGTCTTCGAGGACTTCACCGTCCTCAAGGGCCCGTCCGCCTCCAAAGGCTCGTCCGTCCCCAGGACCTCGTCCGTCCCCAGAACCTCCTCCGCCCCCAGGACGTCCTCCCCATCCGCCGCCATCGCGGACTTCGTCACGTTCACCGCCGTCTTCCCGGCCGGTGCCGGGTCCGGGACCGTCTCACCGTCCGCCGGTGTCGTCTTCGGCGGCAGCAGTTCCTGCACCGCCCGGCGCAGCACGTCGTTCGTGGAGTCGTCATAGGGATCGGGGGTGGCCGGCACCTGGAGCCGGTGCACCGGCCCCGTGCCCAGCCGCGCGTACCCGCGGCCCGGCGGGACGACGGGAAGCGGCGTGGTGTGCGGCGGGGCGCCGAGCACGGCCTTCACCTGCTCCGCCGTGGCGGGCCCGAGCACCACGCGCGCGCGGGTGTGCTGCCGCAGGGCGTCGCTCAGCGCCTCCGCGCAGTCGAACTGCTCGGCGACCACGACGGTGACGTTGACCGCCCGGCCGTGCCGCAACGGCACCTGGAGCAGCGCCTGCGGGTCCTCGCGGCCGTCCGCGGCGGCCAGGTGCGTGAACGCGGTCGGCCGGTCGAGCAGCAGCCACAGCGGACGCCTGGTGTCCTCCGGCGGCGGGTGGCCCACCTGGCGTGCCCGGTTGACGGCGATGAGCCGGCGCTCGGTCTCGGTGGCCGCCCACTCAAGGCTCGTGCGCACCCCGGCCAGCCCGCACTCGACCGCGAGGACACCGTCCCGGCCGGTCAGGCAGGCGTACTCGCCGGTGCCGCCGCCGTCGACGATCACGACGTCACCGTGCTGGAGCGCCTGGAGGGCGAGCGAGCGCAGCAGGGTGGAGGTGCCGCTGCCCGGCTGCCCCAGGGCGAGCAGGTGGGGCTCGGTGGAGCGCAGTCCGGTGCGCCAGACGACCGGCGGCACGTCGTGCTGCTCCTCGCCGTAGGTGAGCGGCAGGGTGCGCTGGACCTCGCTCGGGTCGGTGAAGCCGAGCACCGTCTCGCCCGGTGCGGTGACGAACCGCTGGGCGGCGATGCCGGTGGGCAGCGGGGCCAGTGCGGTGAGGGCGAGTTCGTTGCCCTCCTCGTCCCAGACGAAGAGGTACTCCCGGCCGCGGCCGGCCTTGGCGGTCAGCAGGTGCTCGATCCGCGCGCGGGCCTCCGGCTCGCCGTCGGTGAAGTACGCCGGGTAGCGGATCAGCAGATGGCAGACGCGCCCGGAGTCGTCGAAGGCGTAGGAGGGGAAGGCCTTCTCCCACTCGCCGCCGTGCGCGTACAGCGGAGAGGGGTCCTCGGCGGCGGAGAAGTACGGGACCAGGGCCTCGTAGAGCGCGTTCAGGCGCTGGTTGCGCGGCTCGTCGCTGTCCACGGGCTCGGGCGGGGTGCGGTCCCGGCCGTGCCAGGCGGCCGCCCCCGTCACCACCACGGCGGCCAGCAGCGGACCGTAGGGCACCAGCGCCACCACCAGGATCACCGAGGCCACCAGGAACAGCAGCGGTCCCCGCCGGTCCTTGGGGGTCTGGGCCCATCTGCGCCGGCCGGCGGCGGCGAGCCGGCGCAGACCGCGGGCGATGGTGATGAGCGGGTGCAGGACGTCCGTGGCGCTGTCGGCCGCGGTCCGGGCCAGCTCCCGGCTCCGGGCCAGCTGAGCGCCGCCTGTGCTCAGGATGCGGGGGAGGGGGCGCCGGGCCACTGCTGCCTCCTGGGAGTGCTCAGGGGCGGCGGGGGCGCCCCCTGGACGGAGCTTGTCGGAGTCCTCGGGGAGGGGGACGTCAGAACCTCATGCCGCCGAGCAGGCTGGCCAGGCTCTCGCCGCCGGCTCTGATGCTCGGCGCGATCGCGGTGCTCGCGAGATAGAAGCCGAACAGAGTCGACACGCACGCGTGGGAGGGCTTCAGTCCGTCCTTGCGGAAGAAGATGAAGCCGATGACGCCGAACAGGACGACGCCTGAGATGGAGAGGATCATGTGAGATCTCCTGGTGTCGAAGGGGGACGGTCACCCTGAGTCCTTCCAGGATCACAGCATGTATCTGTATGACAAAAGGTGCAACTGGGTGAAATGCCACGTAACGCTCTCCGGGGACGGGGTCCGCGGCGACGGCGGCCCGGCGGCCCTGTCGCATACGGCCCGGTCCGTGCTGATCTTCACCTCCGGTGCGTCGGGTTCCGCCCCGGCCGAGCCAGTACCCTGGCGATTCACCCGTACGGCCGACCCACGCTCACGGCCGTACGCTTGCTCCCCGCAGTCCCCGGCAGAGCCGCGCGGTTTCCGGCGGTGCCTGCGCGGGCTCCAGCAGTACCCACAGTCCCCGAAGTCGCAGTGAGCAGTGAGAGGCGGTCCGGCCGATGAGTGATGCCCCCGACCCCGAGGTCGTGGAGCTGGCGACCAAGATCTTCGATCTGGCCCGGCAGGGGCGGACCGAGGCGCTCGTGGCGTACGTCGACGCGGGCGTGCCCGCCGACCTCACCAACGACCGTGGCGACTCCCTCGTGATGCTCGCCGCCTACCACGGCCACGCCGACGCGGTCCGCGCCCTGCTGGCCCGCGGCGCCCAGGCCGACCGCGTCAACGACCGCGGCCAGACACCCCTCGCGGGAGCGGTTTTCAAGGGCGAGCAGCAGGTGATCGAAGCGCTCCTCGAGGGCGGCGCCGACCCCACCGCGGGCACGCCCTCGGCCCTGGACACGGCCAGGATGTTCGGCCGTACGGAGCTGCTGCGCCTGTTCGGCGAGCAGTGAACGCACGGGCCGTGAGCATCTGAGACGGCCCGTTGACCAGTCATGACACGGAATACGGGGGAGGCGGTACGGGGCCGCCGGAAATTTCGGTCGCGGCAGCGCAGGCGCCGGGTCATCATGACGTCGTGATTCACGGACGCGATGGCTGGGCAGGTGTTGCCGCACCGCGCGGGCCGTGATGCGGTCCGCATGGGCCACCGACGAGAGGCAGAGGAAGATGGTCTACAGCAAGCAAGAGACGGCGGGCGCCCCGACGTGTTGTCACGCGGCCAGGTAGTGCGCGTTCCCCGGTTGCGTCGACGCTTGATGTGAGGCTGTTTCCCATGTTCGATCCGGTCATAGCGCCCAGCGGCACGCTGCTCGGCCTGCTCCAGCGGGGCCGCGGCGACGGCACTCTGCACGCGCTCACCGCCCCCCGCGCCGAGGCGCTCGCGGCACTGAACCACTGTGTGCTGCACGACCCCCGCCACGACTGGCAGGTGGAGAACCGCTCCCTTTACTACGCCCGCCTCCTGCTCGACCTGCACGCCGAGCTGGACGCGATCGAGGCTCACCTCTTCGACCCCGAGGACGCCGTCGACACCGACGAGTCCCGCACCGGACTCGCCCTCGCCGTCCTCGGGCACCTGGCCTCCTACGGACGCCGCGACGCGCTCGCCCTGCTGCGCCGGTACGCCGCCACCGGCGCCAACTGGAGCTGGGCCCTGGACGAGCTGGCGCTGCGCGACGACGACGCCGGCCTGCGCGCCCTGGCCGCGCCCGTCCTCGCCCGCTTCGCCACCGACGCCGAGGGCGCGGCCGAGCTGGCCGCCACCGTCCGCGACGCCTTCGAGCCCCGGCCCTGGCGGCTGTGGGCCGAGGATCCGCGGCCGTCGATCGCCTCCCGGGTGCGCGCCGCGCACGAGACGGGCTGCTTCGACCGCTGGCAGCGGCAGATGCGCCCGGCCGGGCCCCGGCCGGGCTGGAGCGTGCGGGCCGTGTTCGAGTGGGCCCAGCAGGGCATCGAACGCGGCGCGGCCCTCCATGTCCCGGCCGCCCGCTGTCTGGCCGCCGTGGCGGGGCCCGAGGACCGTCCGGAGATCCTGACGGCCGCCCGCCAGGGCACCGACGGCGCCCGGTGCACCGCTCTGCGCTACCTCGCCGACGGCAACGACCCGCACACGCTGGATTTGATCGAGTCGGCCGTCTCCGACGGCTCGGCCGCCGTGGTCGAGGCGGCCGTCGACGCCTTCGAACGCATGCGCAGCGTCGCCGCCGTCGACCGGGCGCGGGCCTGGGCCGGCCGCCCCGATCCGCTGGGCGCCGCCGCCGGACGCATGCTCGCCTGCCGCGGCGGGGCCGGCGACCGCGACCTGGTCCTGTCCGCCCTCCGGGAGACGGTCCGGGGTGAAGGCCCCGACGCGCCCACCCTGTGGACCCTCGTGGACGGCGCCGGACGACTGGGCATCGCCTGTGCCGCACCCGTGCTGCGGCACATCTACCGCGAGACCGCCTCCTCCCATCTGCGCGGTCGCGCCGCCCGCGCCCTGGCCGCGACCGACCCCTCCTTCCCCGCCGGGTTCGCCGTCGAATGCCTGTGGGACTGCGAGGAGAGCACCCGCGAAGTGGCCGCCCGGCACGCCGAGACCGCCGACCAGCGCGTCGTGGAGCAACTGCGCCGGCTCGCCGCCGACCCGGCCGAGGAGGACGAGGTGCAGACGGCCGTGCGCAGCCGGATCGAGCCCGACATCTCCACGGGGTGAGCGACGGGGCGGCCCTGCGCCGCCCGTCCCGGCCGTGCCGCCGGCCCGCGCGCTGTGGATGACGCTGCCTGCCCGGGGCCCCGCCGACCCGCTCGTCCACCGAGCCGTGCGAGGCGGGGAGGAAGGCCGAGGATCGTTGAACGATCCCGCGATACCTCTATTGTCTTGTCCTCTTGTCTGCGGTTGAATTCCGGGCATGGCAGAGCAGTTGACGTCGCTGGCAGACGACCGCGTCCTGCTGGGGCGCACCAGCACCGCCGAGCGCGTCTCGGACATCCTCAGAAGCCGGATCGCCGAGGGCTACTTCCCGCCTGGCACCCGGCTGTCGGAGGACAGCATCGGCGGCGCGCTCGGCGTCTCCCGCAACACCCTGCGCGAGGCGTTCCGGCTGCTCACGCACGAGCGGCTGCTCGTCCACGAACTGAACCGCGGCGTCTTCGTGCGCGTCCTGGCCGTCGAGGACGTCGAGGACATCTACCGCACCCGCCGCCTCGTCGAATGCGCCGTCGTACGCGGCCTGGGGGAGCCGCCGTACGCGCTCGACGGTGTTGCCGCGGCCGTCGAGGAGGGCCGGCGGGCCGCGCTCGAAGCCGACTGGAAGACGCTGGGCACCGCCAACATCCACTTCCACCGGGAACTGGTGGCGCTCGCCGGCAGCGAGCGCACCGACGAGCTGATGCGCAGTGTCTTCGCCGAACTGCGCCTGGCCTTCCACGTCGTGGACGACCCGCGGCGGCTGCACGAGCCCTACCTCACCCGCAACCAGGAACTCCTGCGGATCCTCCGCAGCGGCGACCGGCACCAGGCGGAGAAGCAGCTCGCCGTCTACCTCGACGACTCGCTGGAGAAGGTGGTCGAGGTGTACCGGCGGCGGGTCGGCGAGGGCGTGTAGCGGCCCGACCGCACCGGCTCCACGGCGGCGGCTTGCACGGGCACGGTCCCGTGCACCGACGGCGGACCGGGACGCGCGCCCCGGTCCGCCGACGGGGAGCGGGCCTCCGGTCCCGACACCGACGAGCGGCCGCCCGGCCCCGGCGCGGGGGTGCGTCTGCGCCGTTTGGGTCGTTGTCGGACCGAGGACCTAGTCTGTGCACCGTGACTTCGCCTGCATCGACGGACAGCGTTCCGCCCCAGTTCAGCGCGGGGCCGCGCCCCGCGCCGGGCCCGGCCGCCGACGAGGGACTGGCGCGGCGGCTGCGCGCGCTCGCGTGCACCGCCCCGCTGCACGACCTGGACGCGCGCAAGGCGAACCTCGCCGGCGAGTATTCGGTGTACGGCATGGCGGAGGTCGCGCTCGCCGCCATCGACCTGGTCACGCTCAACATGGACTTCGACACCGGCGCCGACCACGACCAGATCGTGGCCCGGCTCGTCCCGCGCGTCGCCGCCCAGGCCCCCCGGCGTACCGCCGCCGAGCACGAGCGCGTCGCCCGCTGGGTCCTGGAGAACCTGATCAACGTGGGCAGTGCCGACCGCGGCTTCCGCGCGGTGTACGGCACGTTCGCGCCCGACGGCACGTATGTGCGCCGCGACTACGACTTCAAGCTGATCGAGGAGGTGCCCGGCCCCGGCGGCAGCGTCTACCTGCGCACCACCGACGAGGCGGTCAACGTCCTCGTGGGCGCCCTGGACACCGACGTCACCAGCGCCCAGATCGCCGCCGAGGTCAAGCTGGAGGTGCTCATCAGCCGCGGCCGGCTCGCCGACGCGCAGCTCGCCGCCGAGCAGGCCCGCTACCGGACCGTGCAGTACTCGGAGACCCTGCGCAGGGCGCTGGACGCCACCCGGCGCAACGTCCGCGCGGTGGACTGGCTCAGCGCCGTACCCGACATGATCGCCGAGGCACTGGACCACGTCGCCGACCGTTACCGGCACGAGAACGCGATCCTGACCAACATCCGCAAGGCCCGCGACGAGACCGAGGAACCCGAGCACAAGCGGCGCGCCGCCGAGCTGGTCGACATCGTCAAGGACTGCATCCGCCGGCACACCCAGCTCCAGTCCCGGCTGCTGGAGGCCGGCCCCCTCTTCCGCGCCGAACAGGACCGGCAGGCCTTCGCCACCCCCACCACCACCTCCGGGACCGACCTCTACGGCCACCTGCTCGCCCCCACCCTGCCGCTGCCGCTGGAGAGCGCGATCCGGGTCACCGACGCCTTCTTCGCCCACGGCACCGGGCTGCGCACCCCCGTCTCCGTCCGGGTCTGCGACCTCGTCGACATCCTGCTCACACCGCCCGTGGAGCGGGAGCACCTGGGCGCCGAGATGCCCGAACCCGACCTGATCGCCACACCGGACGACAGCCGGTTCAGCGAGGAGCAGCTGGCGGCCGCCATGGAGCTGCTCGACCTGCCCGCCGACGCCCCGCGCCGGCTGTCCGGGCTGCTCGCCGAGGCCCGCCGCACGGACGCGGACCTCCCGTACCTGGTGGCGCTCCTTGCCGTGCACGCGGCCAGCCCGCCGGTCGGCACCGCCTACCGGCAGGGCGAGGAGAAGCTGCTCTTCGCCGTGGACGACGGCACGGAGCTGGACGACCCGGAGTTCGGCGGCGCCGACCTGATCGTCGGCACCGCGTTGCTGGACGCGGCCGGGATGGCGGCGGACCGGACGGAAGCGGCATGAGCCGCCGACCGGGCGTGAGCGGCACGACCGCTGAGCCGGGAGTGAGCGGCGGCGCGAGACGCGAGCCGGGCGTCAGCGGCATGAGACGCGAGCCGGGCGTCAGCCGCACGAGCCCCGGGCCGGACGGAAGCAGCACGAGTGAGCGAGAGCGCGACAAGGAGCCCCAGCAGTGAGTGAGCACGTCGAGTGGAGCGAGGCGGAGACCCCGGCCCCGTCCGCGACCGGCGCCGTCACCCCCGCCGACGCCGCCGACGCGGCCCGGCTCGTCGCCTTCGGACTGCAGCCCAGACTGCAGCCCGCGCGGGACCAGGAGTACACCGACCTGCTGCGCCGCCACCGCGAGGACCCGGCGTTCGCCCGCCTCGCCGACGCCGTGGCCGCCGGCCTCGGACTGGTCGTCCTGGAGGTGTCCCCGCGCGCGGGCATGGCGGTGACCGCCGCCGAGGACTCCGTGTTCGCCGTCCGCATGGGCGACTACGCCCGGCGCACCGCCGCCGACTCCGGCGACCGCTTCCTGCACGGCCTGGCCCACCTCGCCGTGGCCGCCCTCGCCTTCCCGCGCCCCGAGGACCTGGCGGACGACGGCTACATCGGCCGCGTCACGGTCAACGGCGTCGACGCCTTCGTCCGCCAGGCCTGCCGCCGCCTGGAGGAACGCGCCGAGGAACAGGGCGAGAACACCGACCCGGCCACGGACGCCCCCGGCCTGGAGGCCGCCTGGCGGATCTGGGCCCGGCGCAGCGCGACCGGCGCCACCAAGGACGCCCGCCGTCCGGCCGCCTCCACCACCGGCATCGTCGCCAAGGCCCTGGCGTTCCTCACCGACTCCGGGTTCCTGCAGCGCACCGGCGACGAGAGCGGCGGCACCTACCGCACCACGGCCCGCTACCAGCTCCAGGTGCGCGACCTGGCGGGTGGCGCCGCCATGGCCGAACTGCTCGACCTGGGCGTCGTCCCCGTCACCGACGGCACGGCGAGCCTGCTGCCCGCCGAGGACACCGACGACCTGGAACTCGTGGCCGACGCCGGACTGCCCTTCCACAGCCCCGCCGAGCGCTGAACGTCCGCGCCGAGCGACCGCGCCGGCCCTCCGCGCCCAACCCCTGCACCGCATCCCCCGAACCGCCAGAAAACTGACGAGAGTCCGCCATGTACGAGCTGTCCCGGGTCCGCCTCTACTCCATCGGTCCTGCCGGTGCGCGCTACGCCGACACCGTGCTCGACCTCCGGGGTGTGGGCGAGCCGGTGCCCGACCCCGCGCCCACCCAGGCGGAGTTCTTCGAGGAGGAGCCGGCCGGCCCGCCGCGCCGCCCCGCGCCCGCGGGCGTGCTGTTCCTGGAGAACGGCGGCGGCAAGTCGGTCCTGCTCAAGCTGATCTTCTCCGTGATGCTGCCGGGCCACCGCAACACCCTGGGCGGCGCCAGCTCCGGCGTGCTGCGCAAGTTCCTGCTCGCCGACGACTGCGGGCACGTGGCCCTGGAGTGGCAGCACGTGCAGACCGGCGAGTGCGTCGTCGTCGGCAAGGTCAGCGAGTGGCGCGGGCGGCAGGTCTCCAACGACCCGCGCAAGTTCGCCGAGGCCTGGTACTCCTTCCGGCCCGGCCCCGGACTCACCCTGGACAACCTCCCCGTCGCCGAGGCCACCTCCGTGCGCCCGGCCGCCGAGGGCACCTCCGGCGCGCAGGGCCGGCGCCGCACCATGAAGGGCTTCCGGGACGCCCTCACCGAGGCGGGCAAGGCCTACCCGCACCTGGAGGTGCACTGGGAGGAGATCCACGACCGGTGGATCGAACACCTCGGCGACCTCGGACTCGACCCCGAACTCTTCCGCTACCAGCGGGAGATGAACGCCGACGAGGGCGAGGCCGCCGGTCTCTTCGCGGTGAAGAAGGACTCCGACTTCACCGATCTGCTGCTGCGCGCCGTCACCGACACCCGCGACACCGACGGACTCGCCGACCTGGTCAGCGGCTTCGGCAGCAAACTGGGCCGGCGCGCCGAACTGATCGCCGAACGGGACTTCACCGCCGGCTCGGTGGACCTGCTCGGCCGGATCGTCGAGGCCGCCGAGGCCCGCACCCGCGCGCGCGACATCCACGCCGGAGCCGAACGCCGCACCCGCACCCTCGCGCGGCGGCTGTCCGCACGGGCGGCGCGGGAGCGGGTACGGGCCGCCGACCTCGCCCAGCGCGTCACCGCCGCCGCCTACGCCGTGACCCACTCCGAGGGCGCCCGCGAGCGCAGCGCCCTGATTGCCGCCGAACTCGCCTACCGGCACGCGTCGCTGGCCCTGGCCGCCGCCGAGAAGTCCGCCGCCGCGCAGAAACGGGAACTGGCCGACGCCCGCACCCTGTACTCCGCCTGGCAGGCCGCCGAGTCCGTACTGCGCCACCGCGCCGCCGCCGACCGCGTCTCCCGCGTCGCCGCCGCCATCCAGGAGGCCGAACGGGACGCGGCCCCCGCGCTCGCCGCCCGCGCCCGGGCCGCCGTGGACCTCGTACGGGCCCTGCACGCGGCGGCGAGCAGCGCCGAAGCCCTCGCCAACGAGGGCGAGGAGCGCTCCGCACAGCTCCAGGAGGCGGGCGAGACGGCCCACCGGGACGCGACCGCCGCCGCCACCGAGGCGCAGCGCGCCCGCAGCGAGGCCGGCCACCTGCGCCAGCGGCTCGCCGAGGTCGAGCAGGAGACCGCCGAGGCCGTCCGCGCCGGCTGGCTCGACGACAGCGCCCCCGACGCCGACCCCGCCCGCGCCGCCCTGGCCGCCAGCGACGCCGAGAAGACGGCCGTCGCCGCCTGGGACGAAGCCCGCGAGGCCTCCCGCCGGGCCGCGGAACACGCACGCGAGACCGCCTCGGCGGAGTCCCGCGCCGAACTCACCGCGGCCCGCGCGGCCGACGCGGCGACGGCGGCGGAGCGGGCCCACGAGGCCGAACGGCGCACCGCCGAGGCGCTGGCCGGGGAGCAGCGGCTCGCGGAGCTGCTGAGCCTGCCGGCCGCCCCCGCCGCCGGCCGGCCCGGCGTGCCGGGCCCGCGCACGGGCTCGGAGGACCCGGTGGGCCCAGGGCGCACGCCGGCGTCCGCGCCGGGCGCATCCGCCGACGGCCCGCGCCGCCCCGCCGGCACACCCCTGACCGCGGAAGACCTGGACCGCTTCGCCGACGAACTGCGCGCGCTCCTGGACGACGCGGTCTCCTCCGCCGAACGTCACCTGTTCGACCTGCGCACGGCCGCGGCCGACGACTCCCGGATCCTCGGCGCCCTCGGCGACGGCGGTCTGCTGCCGCCCGGTCCCGACGTGCTGGCCACCGTCGAGTTCCTCGGCGAGCACGGCATCCCCGCCCTGCCCGGCTGGCGCTACCTCGCCCAGGCCGTCGACCCCGCCGACCACGCGCGCGTACTGGCCGCCCGGCCCGAACTCGTCGACGGCGTGATCATCACCGACCCGGACACGCACGCCCGCGCCCGGGACGCCCTGGCCGACGCGGCGCTGCTGCCCCGCTCCGCCGTTGCCGTCGGCACCGCGGCGGCCCTGCTCGCCCCCACCGCGGCCGCGGACGCCACGGACACCGGCGTCTTCCTGGTCCCGCCGAACCCGGCCATGCACGACGAGCACGCCGCCGACGAGGAACGGCAGGCGCTGCGCGCGCGGGCGACCGAACGCGACGAGGAGATCCGCCGCCTCGCCGCCCGGCTCGGCAAGGACCGCGAGCTGAGCGCCCGGCTCGCCTCCTGGCGCACCGGCTGCCCCGCCGGACGGCTCGCCGAACTGGCCCGGAGCGCCCAGGACACCCGCGCGTTCGCCGAGGAGGCCGAGGCCGAACTCGCCGAGGCGCGGGCCGCCCGCGCCCAGGCGGAGGAAGCCGCCGCCGAGGCCGCCCAGGCACGCGACGAACGGCAGGAGAGCGCGCAGAAGGCCCGGCGCGCCGCCGACGCCCTGGCCGGACTCGCCTTCCGGCTGCGCGAGCGCGCCGGCTGGCAGGCCCGGCTGCGCGAACTGGCCGACGAGGCCGCCGAGTCGGAGGCCCGCGCCCAGACCTGCCTGGAGCGCGCCCGGGCCGCCGACGAGGACCGGCGCGCCGCCCAGCGCGCCGCCGACGACGCCCGCCGCACCGCCCGCGCGCTGCGCGCCGAGCGCTCCGAGATCGCCGGCGCCCCCGACGACGTGCCCGAGACCGAGGGGGAGGAGCCCAAGGCGTCCCTGCCCGCCCTCCGCGAGGCCTACCGGGCGGCCTCCCAGGTCTACGAGAAGGTCGGCGTGGGTGCCGACCTGCGCGCCGAACAGGCCCGCGCGGAGAGCGACGAGAGCGCCGCCCGCGCCGAACTGGACCGCCTCAGCAACAAGGTCCGCACCCGCGCGGAGCAGCTCCTCGCCTCACCCGACGGCTCCGACGGCCCGTCCCGGCAGGCCGCAGCGGCCCGCGCCGAAGAGCTGGTGCAGCTCCTGGAGACCCGGATGTCCACCGCGAGCGAGCAGCTCGGCCGGCTGCGCGGCGAGGCCGAACGGCTCGCCCCCGAGGACGCCGAGGCCCACACCGAACTGCCCGGCGAACTGCTCCCGCGCGACGCCGAGCACGCTCAGGCCCTGCTGCGCACCGCCACCGCCGAACTCACCTCGCGCACCGAGGAGCTGGCCCGGGCACGCGAAGCCCACGGCGAGCTGCTGGACGCCCACCGCGCCGCCGAGGACGCGGCGGGCGGCTTCGACGAGATCGCCGCCATGCTCCGCGACCTGCTGCGCGAACACAGCGGTGAGGAGGAGCAGGAGGAGACCGAGCCGTACCCCGGCAGCCCGGAGGCCGCCCGGCAGGCGGCGGCCGAGGCCCGCCGGTCGCTGCGCGGCTGCGCCGCCGACCTGTCCGCCGCCGAGTCCGCCGTGCGCGAGGCGAGCGACGTCCTCGTCCGGCACGCCAACTCCACCCGCTACGAGCAGGTGCGCACCCCCGCCCGGCAGCAGATCCGCGAACTGCCCGCCTCCGCCCTGCCCGAGCACGCCCGCAAGTGGGCCGAGGCCTTCGCGCCCCGGCTCCGCGTCCTCACCGACGAGCTGGCCCAGCTGGAGCGCAACCGCGACTCGATCGTGGACCGCCTGCGCGGCCTGGTGGAGTCCGCGCTCGCCACCCTCCGCTCCGCCCAGCGCCTGTCCCGCCTGCCCGAAGGGCTCGGCGAGTGGTCCGGGCAGGAGTTCCTGCGCATCCGCTTCGAGGAACCCGACCAGGCCACCCTCACCGAACGCCTCGGCGAGGTCATCGACGAGGCCACCCGTGCCGCCGTGAAGAAGAACTCCGACCTGCGCCGTGACGGCATGTCCCTGCTGCTGCGCGGGGTGGCGGCCGCGCTCCAGCCCAAGGGCGTCGCCGTGGAGATCCTCAAGCCGGACGCCGTGCTGCGCGCCGAGCGCGTGCCCGTCGGACAGATGGGCGACGTCTTCTCGGGCGGCCAGCTGCTCACCGCCGCCATCGCCCTGTACTGCACGATGGCGGCCCTGCGCTCCAACGACCGGGGCCGGGACAAGCACCGCCACGCGGGCACCCTGTTCCTGGACAACCCCATCGGCCGCGCCAACGCCACCTACCTGCTGGAGCTGCAGCGCGCCGTCTCCGACGCGCTCGGCGTCCAGCTCCTCTACACCACCGGCCTGTTCGACACGACCGCACTGGCGGAGTTCCCGCTGGTCATCCGGCTGCGCAACGACGCCGACCTGCGGGCCGGGCTGAAGTACATCAGCGTGGAGGAACACCTGCGGCCCGGCCTGCCGCAGCAGGCGGCCCCGGCCGGGGAGACCGTGCACAGCGAGATCACGGCCACCCGGATGTTCCGCCGCCCGGCCTGACGGAAGCCGTTCGCCGGGCGGACGGCGGGAACCCAGGGGCGCGACGGTTCACGAGCGCAGGGCGGAACCTAGGGGTGCGACAACCGCCCCGCGCCGCCCTGCCGGCGTATTCGCTCCTGCGTGCGCTCCGCCGTCCGCTGCTCCCGCCGGGCCCGGCGCCGCTCGCGGCGCAGGGCGCGCGCCGTGCTGCTCGGCGCGGAGACGACACCATGGCGCTGGTTCCAGACCTGGCGGGTCACCCAGACGTCGAGCACCGCCCAGGTGGCGACGACCGTGCTCCCCACACTGCTGAGGACCATGGGGAAGGCCAGCCAGGACCCGGCCAGGGTGCACAGGAACGCCACCACGGCCTGCATGAGCGTCACGGCGATGATCAGCACCGCCCGCACCGCCGCCTCGCGCACCGGATCCGGCATTCTGCGCCGCCGCGCGGGCTCCTCGACCCACAGCGGCTTGTAGACGGGCTGTCCGGCCGCTTCGCCCCCTTCCGCCGGGTACGCCCGCCCGCCCGCGCCCGGCCGGTCGCTCCCGGTCCCCGGAATGTCGTGATCCCGTGCCCCGTGATCCCGTGCCCCGGGTACGGTCCGCCCCGCCACCCGCGCCGCACCGCTGCCGACGGCCCTCTCGCGCCGCCCCGTCGTGTCCATCAACCCGTCACTCCCCACCGCCGGCAGGCCGCTCGCCCCGGTGTCCGTAGAACCGGCTCCCCATTGGCTGCCCGGCTTGCGCTGTCTTACGCCGCCCGGGTGCGGGACGCGGCTCCCGTGGCCGATTCCGCTTCCTGCCCCATGGAAGAGGACGAACGGCACCTTGTGAAGATTCCCGGCAGACGCATGTTCTCGGCCAACCGGCCGGCGTGCCCGGCCCGTTCCGGCCCGGTCCGCCGCCGCGGTGTCGCGGGCGCCATCTCCCGCCATGGCCGGACAACTCCCCATCTCCCGGCACCGGTGCGGACGTTCGCCCTCCGGCCGCCCCTTCGAGTTACCTGTGTGTCGGTAGTAGGCTCGCGCCGTTTGTTGACGTACACGTGTACCCCCTGACGGGGGGCGAGCTGGGGGAGGCCATGCGCTTTCGCGGGAAGTCCATCCGCAGGAAGATCGTGGCGCTCCTTCTCGTGCCGCTGCTGTCCCTGACGGCCGTGTGGGCCTTCGCCACCGTGATCACGGGACGGCAGGCCGGCCGGCTGTTCAACTCGTCCTCCGTGGTGGAGAAGATCGCCTACCCCACCGAGGACACGGTCCGCGTCCTGCAGCAGGAGCGCCGTCAGACGCTCGTCCACCTCGCCGACCCCCGCGCCTCGGACGCCCTGGCCGCCCTGCGGCGCAGCCGGTCCGCCACCGACCGGGCCGTCCTGAACCTCCGCCGCAACGCGAGCGACGGCGACGTCCGCCACGCGCTGGGCACCGGCGGCGAGGGGCGGCTGACCGCCGTACTGGACGCCCTGGACGGGCTCGACTCCCTGCGCCGCAGCGTCGAGGACGGCACCGTCCGCCGCGCCCAGGCACTCGACCTCTACAACCGCCTGGTCGACCCCTGTTACGGCCTGCTCGCCGGCCTCCGTGTCATCGACGACGTCGAACTCGACAAGCAGTACCGCGCCCTCGTCAACCTCTCCCGGGCCCGTGAACTCCTCTCCCGGGAGGACGCGCTGCTCGGCTCCTCCCTGGTCGTCGGCACGCTCACCCGCGACGAGAGCCGCGCCGTCTCCGCACTCGTGGCCCAGCGGTCCCTGCTGTACGACGTGAACCTGCCGCTGCTGCCCGCCGCCGAACGCAGCCGCTACCAGCGTTTCTGGGTGAACGCGGCGTCCGCTCCGCTGCGGGTGGCCGAGCAGGCCGCCGTCTCCGCCGCGCCCGGCACACCGCGCGGCGTCACCGCGAAGAGCTGGGACAGCGCCGCCGCCAACGGGCTCAAGGACCTCGCCACCCTCCAGGACCGTGCCGAGGACCGCTTCCAGGACCGGACCGACCCGGTCGCCCTGCACGTCATCCTGCGGGCCGCCGTCGTCGGCATCCTCGGGCTGCTGGCCCTGCTGGTCTCCCTCTTCCTGTCCGTGCGCATCGGGCGCGGGCTCGTGCGCGACCTCCGGCAGCTCCGCCTGGAGGCCCACGAGGCGTCCGGGGTCCGCCTGCCCGGCGTGATGCGCCGCCTGTCGGCCGGCGAGCAGGTCGACGTGGAGACCGAGGCGCCGCGCCTGGAGTACGACAAGAACGAGATCGGCGAGGTCGGCCAGGCCCTCAACACCCTGCAACGGGCCGCCGTCGAGGCAGCCGTGAAACAGGCCGAACTCCGCGCCGGTGTCTCGGAGGTGTTCGTCAACCTCGCCCGCCGCAGCCAGGTCCTGCTGCACAAGCAGCTCACCCTCCTCGACGCCATGGAGCGCCGGACGGAGGACACCGAGGAACTAGCCGACCTGTTCCGCCTGGACCACCTCACCACGCGGATGCGCCGGCACGCCGAGGGACTGGTGATCCTCTCCGGTGCGGCTCCGTCCCGGCAGTGGCGCAGACCCGTCCAGCTGATGGACGTCGTGCGCGCCGCGGTCGCGGAGGTCGAGGACTACGAACGCATCGAGGTCCGCAGGCTTCCCCGGGTCGCCCTCACCGGGCCCGCCGTCGCCGACCTGACCCACCTCGTCGCCGAACTCCTGGAGAACGCCACGGTGTTCTCGCCGCCGCACACCGCGGTGCAGGTGGTCGGCGAACGGGTCGCCAACGGGTTCACCCTGGAGATCCACGACCGCGGCCTGGGCATGGCCGCCGAGACCCTGCTGGACGCCAACCTGCGGCTCGCCGAGACCCCCGAGTTCGAACTGTCGGACACCGACCGGCTCGGCCTGTTCGTGATCAGCCGGCTGGCCCAGCGGCAGAACGTCCGTGTCTCGCTCCAGCCGTCCCCGTACGGCGGCACCACCGCGGTGGTCTTCATCCCGGACGCGCTGCTGACCGAGGACGTCCCCGACACCAACGGAGTGGGGTTCCGCCTGGACAGGCCCGCTGCGAAGGCCGAACGCGAGGAGGGCCGCAGGAACGCCCTCTCCCAGACGCCCGTACAGCTTCCCGGCCTGCCGGTCTCGCTGCTGGACGGGCCGGTGGAGCTGGAGGCGCCGGTCGCCCTGGACGCCGTCGGGGAGTTCGAGGAGTTCCCCGGCGCCCTCGGCGAGGAGGACAGCGAACGCGGTGGCCTGTTCCGGTCGCGCCCGCCGTCCCGGCCGCAGACGAACGAGGCGGCCCCGCGCCACCCCGGCGGGTCCCGGCCGCGCGGCGCCCCCGACCGCCCCGGCGGCGACGAGGACCCGGACGGCCCGGTCCCGCTCACCCGGCGCAGGACGCCCAAGCTGGTCAGCTCCCACGGACGTCCGGTCACCGAAACGCGGTCGCGGCGCGAGGGCGCGGACCGGCAGGACGGCGGGCGGGCCGCCCGCCCCGCGTCCGAGTCCGCGCCGCAGCTGCTGGCCCGCCGGCGCGGTGGCACGCCGGCGGAGCAGCCCCCGGCCGCCCTCCCGCAGCGCACCCGCAAGCCCGTCACCGCGCGCGACACCCCCGGCGCCCCGACCGCCGGGAAGCCCGCCGCGGCACCCCACGACCCGGCCACGGCCGCCGAGGCCCCTGGCGCCGGCGGGCCGGGCGGGCCCGGTGCCGCGCCCGGCCCCGAGGGACCGGCGTCCGCCCACGAGGGGCCCGCGACCGCACCCGAGGGGCTCGCCCCCGCACCCGGCGGGCCCGCCGCCGACGCCGGGGCGCTGCCCCGCCGCGTCCGGCAGGCGAGCCTCGCCCCACAGCTCAAGCGCACTCCCCGGCGGCGCCCCGGGGCCGGGGACGACCCGGACGAACGGGACGCCGACGAGGTACGCAGCCGTATGGCCTCGCTCCAGCGCGGCTGGCGGCGCGGGCGCGAGGAGAACGCCGTGGGCGACGACGCCGACGGCAGCACAGCACAAGGAACGACTAAGGGGGACGGTCGATGACCGCACCGAGGACGACCGGCCACACCACCACCGGCAAGAAGGAGCTGAACTGGCTCCTCGACGACCTCGTGGACCGGGTGGCGACCATCCGCAAGGCCGTCGTGCTCTCCGGGGACGGCCTGCCGACCGGCGTGTCCAAGGAGCTGACCCGGGAGGACGGCGAACACCTGGCCGCCGTGGCCTCCGGCTTCCACAGCCTCGCCAAGGGCGTGGGCCGGCACTTCGAGGCGGGCAGCGTCCGGCAGACGGTCGTCGAACTGGACGACGCCTTCCTGTTCGTGACCGCCGCCGGTGACGGCAGCTGTCTCGCCGTCCTCGCCGACGCCGAGTCCGACATCGGGCAGGTCGCCTACGAGATGACGCTGCTGGTCAAGCGGGTCGGAGTGCACCTGGGCGCCGCACCCCGCACCGACCTGCCCGCCGGCGGGTAGTGGGATGGCATGAACGGAGACGGTCAGACAGCAAGCCACTGGTTCGACGACGAGGCCGGACCGGTGGTCCGCCCGTACGCCATGACCCGGGGCCGTACCAGCCACGCGGCCCAGCATCGGCTCGATCTGATCGCGGTGGTCGTCACCGAACCGCACGTGGACGATCCGGAGGCGGACCACTCGCTCTCCCCGGAGCACGTGGACATCGTCGAGCTGTGCCGCGAGACCCCTCAGTCGGTCGCCGAACTGGCCGCGGAGCTCGATCTGCCCATCGGCGTGGTGCGCGTCCTCATCGGGGATCTCGTGGACGAGGAGTACGTCCACGTGAGCCGCCCGGTACCCCCGGCCGAACTGCCGGACGAGAGCGTTCTGCGGGACGTGATCAGCGGACTGCGGGCGCTGTGAGCACCGTCAGCACCCGGCATGGCGAAGCCGCGGTCGGCCGCCGTCGCGGCCGCCGCCGCTGACCGGCCCTCACCCAGCAGGAGAAGGAAAAGATGATCTTCGGGCGTACCCAGCGCGGCAAGCCCCCGGTCGAGCCCCTCACGCTCAAGATCCTGGTGGCCGGCGGCTTCGGCGTGGGCAAGACGACGCTCGTCGGCGCGGTCAGCGAGATCAGGCCGCTGCGCACCGAGGAACTGCTCACCGAGGCGGGCCGCCCGGTCGACGACCTGAGCGGTGTGGAGGGCAAGCACACCACGACCGTCGCCATGGACTTCGGCCGCATCACCCTGCGTGAGGACCTGGTGCTGTACCTGTTCGGGACACCCGGTCAGGAGCGGTTCTGGTTCATGTGGGACGAGCTGTCGGAGGGCGCTCTCGGCGCGGTCGTCCTGGCCGACACGCGCCGCCTGGAGGACTGCTTCGCCGCGGTCGACTACTTCGAACGGCGCTCGATCCCCTTCCTGGTCGGCGTCAACTGCTTCGAGGGGGCCGCCCGCCACCCGGCCGAGGCCGTCCGCCGGGCCCTCGACCTCGACGACGGCGTTCCCGTGCTGCTGTGCGACGCCCGGGACCGCGAATCGGTCAAGGAGGTCCTCGTCGGGGTGGTCCAGCACGCGAGGGCGTACGGCGCGGCCCACCGCCGGGCCGTCACCGGCTGACCGGGCCCGGCACCGACCGCCCTCCCGGCCGCGCCCCGCCGGGTCGTGCCCGCCCGGCCCCGGCGAGGCGCGTCACCGGGCCCGGAGCCGGCTACGCCTCGCCGTCCTCCAGCCAGCCGAAGCTCTTCTCCACCGCCTTGCGCCAGTTGTGGTACTCGCGGTCACGGACCGAGTCCTCCATGGCGGGCGTCCACTCGGCGTCCTTGCGCCAGTGCGACTTGAGTTCGTCCAGGTCGTTCCACACACCGGTGGCGAGCCCGGCCGCGTAGGCGGCGCCCAGGCAGGTCGTCTCGGAGACCTCGGGCCGGATCACCGGCACACCGAGCACGTCCGCCTGGTGCTGCATCAGGAGGTTGTTCTTCGTCATCCCGCCGTCGACCTTGAGGGTGGTGAGCCGGACCCCGGAGTCCTGGTACATCGCGTCCACCACCTCGCGCGTCTGCCAGCTGGTCGCCTCCAGGACGGCGCGGGCCAGATGGGCCTTGGTGACGTACCGGGTCAGCCCGGTGACCACACCGCGCGCGTCCGAACGCCAGTACGGGGCGAAGAGGCCGGAGAACGCAGGGACGATGTACGCGCCGCCGTTGTCCTCCACGGAGCGGGCCAGCGGTTCGATCTCGTCCGCCGTGCGGATGATGCCCAGCTGGTCACGGAACCACTGCACCAGCGCACCCGTGATCGCGATGGCTCCCTCCAGGCAGTACACCGGTGCCTCGTCGCCGATCTTGTAGCCCATGGTGGTGAGCAGGCCGCTCCTGGACGGTACGGGCCGGTTGCCCGTGTTGAGCAGCAGGAAGCTGCCGGTGCCGTACGTGTTCTTGGCGTCGCCCACGTCGTAGCACGCCTGTCCGAACACGGCGGCCTGCTGGTCGCCCAGGGCCGAGGCCACCGGTACTCCGGCGAGCTGGCCCACGGCGGTGCCGTAGACCTCGGAGGAGGACCGGATCTCGGGCAGGATCGCCTCGGGGACGTTCATGGCCGCCAGGATGGACGGCTCCCACTGGAGGGTCTCCAGGTTCATCAGCATCGTCCGCCCCGCGTTGGTGACGTCCGTGACGTGCCGCCCGCCCTCCGTACCGCCGGTGAGGTTCCAGATGAGCCAGGAGTCGATGGTGCCGAAGGCGATCTCCCCGCGCTCGGCGCGGTCGCGCAGGCCGGGGACGTTGTCCAGCAGCCAGGCGGCCTTCGGGCCGGAGAAGTAGCTGGCGAGCGGCAGGCCGGTCTGCTCGCGGAACCGGTCCTGCCCCTGCTCGCCGCCCAGCTCGTTGCAGAGCGCCGCGGTGCGGGTGTCCTGCCACACGATCGCGTTGTGCACGGGCTTGCCGGTGGCGCGGTCCCACAGGACGGTCGTCTCGCGCTGGTTGGTGATGCCGAGCGCGCTGAGCTGCCCGGCGCGCAGCCCGGCCTTGGCCAGCGCGCCCGCGACCACCGCCTGCACCTTCGACCAGATCTCGGTGGCGTCGTGCTCCACCCAGCCCGGCTTGGGGAAGATCTGGCGGTGCTCGCGCTGATCGACGGCGACGATGCCGCCGCCCCGGTCGAAGACGATGCAGCGGCTCGAGGTGGTGCCCTGGTCGATTGCGGCCACGTACTTCTCGGCGTTGTCCGTCATGGCTACCCCTTGGTGGCGAGGGTCGGACGGCCGCGCCGTGTCCGGCGCCCGCGCAGGCCCCTGGCTCGGCCGAACCGTGCGCGGGCCCGCGCCGCGGGTCCGGTGGATCGCGTGGCCGCCTCCCCGGGGCGGAGAGGCGGTCGGGACCGGGACCTCTGTGGCCCCTGTGTTCTCACTGGTATCAGTTTGTCCCAGAAGCTGCGCAAACGGCTCGGGATGGACACCCGGCCGCCGGGCACGGGAAGTGTTCACCGGTGCACGGAGAGCGTCAAGGTGCCCGCGGGGGAGGTCCCGGCCGCTGCCCTGCCCCGGCCGCCTCCGTCGCAGGCCCGGGTCCGGGCTTCCCCCGGCGGGGCCCGTCCCGATAGATGTAGGAGACATGACACGACTGCCAAGGCTCCTGCGCGGTGTGATCACCGCCATCGCCGCCCTGCTCACCGTGACCACCGCCGCCACCACGGCCCGCGCGGTCCCCGGACCCCGGGCGCCCGAGGACTTCGTGGCCCTCAGCGCCGTGGACCCGACGATCCTCCAGGAGATCCGCTACTTCACCCCGCACGACTTCGTCGGCGCACGCGTCGACGGCTACGCGCAGCCGATGTGCATCCTCACCCGCCCCGCGGCACAGGCCCTCCACCGTGCCCAGCAGGAGCTGCTGCGCAAGGGCTACACCCTCAAGGTGTACGACTGCTACCGGCCGCAGCGCGCCGTCGACCACTTCGTCCGCTGGGCCCGCGACCTCGACGACCAGGCCATGAAGGGCGAGTTCTACCCGCGCGTCGACAAGACGCGGCTGTTCGACGACGGCTACATCGCGGCGAAGTCCGGCCACAGCCGCGGCTCGACCACGGACCTCACCATCGTCCGGCTCCCGGTCCGGCCGACGCGCCCCTACGTCCCCGGCCAGGCCCTGGTGCCCTGCTACGCCCCGCAGGACCAGCGCTTCCCGGACAACTCCGTCGACATGGGAACCGGCTTCGACTGCTTCGACACGCTCGCCCACACGCTGGACCCGAGGATCCAGGGCCCGCAGCGGGCCAACCGGCTGCTGCTCAAGAGCACCCTGGAGAACCTCGGCTTCGTGAACCTCGCCGAGGAGTGGTGGCACTTCACCTACCAGCCCGAGCCCTACCCGGACACCTACTTCGACTTCCCCGTCTCCCGGGCGTCGCTCACCGGCAGGTCCTGAGCCGGGGGCGGGCAGGCCGTGAGGGACCCGGCTCCGGGCGGGCCCACCGTCGCCGGGGCCGCGCGGAGCCGGCGGGCCCGCGCGGTACCGGACGCGGCGGGCGCGGGTCGCTGAGCGGTACAGGGCGCAAGACGACCACCCGTTGATCGGATACAGTCCGCGCGTGTCCGAAAACCAGCACCCGACTGTCAACTCCGTGCCGAACTCGCACTGTTCGAGCTGCGGAGCGCCCTACGGAGAGGGCATCTCCGGCTGGCCCCGCACCTGCCCGGCCTGCGGGACGGTGGCCTACCGCAACCCGCTGCCCGTCGCGGTGGCCCTCCAGCCCGTCTACGACCCGAAGGGCACCGCCCTGGTCGTGATCGACCGCGCCATCGCGCCCGCGCGCGGGGGCACGGCCCTGCCGGGCGGGTACATCGACGACGGCGAGGACTGGCGCCAGGCCGTCGTGCGCGAACTCAAGGAGGAGACGGGCATCGAGGCCGCCGCCCGCGACGTCCGGCTCATCGACGCCATGAGCGCGCCCGACGGCCACCTGCTGCTCTTCGGGCTGCTCCCGGAGCGCCCCGCCGAAGGGCTGCCGCAGTCCGCCGCCACCCCCGAGACGGACGGCTGGCACCTGCTGCGCAGGCCGGAGGAACTGGCCTTCCCGCTGCACACCCTGGCCGCCCGGGCCTGGTTCGAGGGCCGCTACGTCTGAGCCGTCTGGCCGCCCCCGCCCCGGCCGGGGCCGCCCCCGCGCTCAGTCCAGCCCGCGCACCCGCAACGGACGCGACGGGGTGTCCGTACCGTCCTCGCGCTCCAGCTCCACCACCACCCGCCGGCCCTGCCGCCGGACGGCGTACCGCTCCGTCGCCGCCTCGTCCCAGCCGTCGCCCGCGTCCGGCACCACCAGCCCGCCCCCGCCGCGCCCGGGGGCGGGCGCCCACACCTCCAGCTCCACCCCGCCCGTCTCACCCCGCACCGGGACGACCGCACCCGCGCGCGCGAGCACCGGAATCCTCCCCAGCGGCGCGTCCACCCGTACCTGCCCGGGACCTTCGAACACCTGCCCGGTAGCCGTGTCGTACCAGCGGCCCCGGGGCAGCCGCACCGTCCGCCGGTCCGCCCCGGACCGCAGCACGGGCGCCACCAGCAGGGCGTCACCGAGCAGGAAGGCGTCCCCGCACTCCCGCAGTGCCCGGTCCTCCGGCGTGTTCCACCACAGCGGACGCACGTACGGCGCGCCCGTGCGCCGCGCCAGGTGCGCCAGCGTCACGAAGTACGGCAGCAGCCGCCGGCGCTCGACGAGCGCCCCGCGCGCGTGCCCGAGCACCTCCGGACCGAACTCCCAGAGCTCCCGGCGCCCGGCCCGCCCGCGCGCGTGCGTCCGGAACAGGGGCAGGTACGCGGCCAGCTGGAGCCGGCGCAGGAACAGCTCCGGCGAGGTGCCGTCCTCGCAGCCGGCCACGTCCGGCCCGCAGCAGGGCACCCCGCACAACCCCAGGCCCACCACCAGCGACAGGGAGGCCCGCAGCCCCGCCCAGCCCGTGGCCACGTCCCCCGACCAGGTCCCGCCGTAGCGCTGCGTCCCGGCCCAGCCCGAACGCGAGAACACGAACGGCCGCTCGCCCGGAGCCAGGGCACGCAGCCCCTCGCAGCCGGCCCGGGCCATGCAGAGCCCGTACACGTTGTGCGCCTCGCGGTGGTCGCCCCCGCGGCCCTCCAGGGCGTGCCGGGCCGACCGCGGCAGCGTCGTCTCACCGAACGCCGCGAAGGACGTCGGCTCGTCCATGCCGTGCCAGAACCCCGAGAACCCCTGGGCCAGCCGCTCCTGGTACAGCCCGCCCCACCAGGCGCGCACGCGCGCGTGCGTGAAGTCCGGGAAGACCGCCTCCCCGGGCCGCCCGACCCCCCGTACGACGTCCCCGGACGCGTCCCGCACGAAGGCGTCCTCACTCGTCCCCGCGTCGTGGACGGCGTTGCCCACCGAGGCGTGCACCGCCGGGTCGACGACCGACACCAGCCGGATCCCGTCCCGGCGCAGTTCCTCCGCGAGCACCGGCAGTTTCGGGAAGCGGTCCTGGTCGAGGGTGAACACCTGGAGCGCGTCGAGGTGGTCGGTGTCCAGGTGCACGGCGTCCAGCGGCAGGCCGTGCTCGTGATGGCCCGCGACGATCCGGCGCACCTCCTGCTCCCCGCCGAACCGCCGGGCGTGCTGGTGACCGAGCGCCCACCCGGGCGGCAGCGCCGCCGGACCGGTGAGCGAGGCCCAGATGTGCGCCACGCGCGCGGGAGTACCGACGACCACCCAGCACCGCAGGGGGCCGCCGTCCATGCGCAGCTCACTGACCCCCGGCCGATCGTGACCCGAGCCGGCCCCCTCCTCGCCCTGACGCAGCACGACCGTGCCGTCCCAGGAGTTGTCGTGGAAGACCAGATGCGTGCCCGCGTCCGCGACGACCACCTGGACCGGCATCGTGACGTGGAGCGGATCGTCCCCGGGCCCGACGGCGTGACCGGGATCGGTGTTCCACAGACGGTACGTGCCGTCCCGCAGCACCGGTCCCGAGGCCCGGCCGCCCAGCCCGAAGAACCGCGCGTCGGCGGCGACCTCCGAGCGCTGCATCCAGCGTGCCGGGCCCCCGCCGGCCGGCTCCCACCACCGGGGCGGCAGATCACGGCGCAGCCGCACGCCCCCGGGCGTACAGACCTCGACGGTGCCGCGCCGCGAGACGGTGACCGTGACCCGCTCGGCGACGACCCGCCAGCCGCCGTCCTTGTCCGGTTCCAGCACCGCCCGCGGATCCGGCTCGGGGGCGCGCCCGGCCAGCGCGTACGACGGCTCGGGCGCCGCCCCGTCCCAGCTCCAGAAGACCGCTCCGCTGACCGCGACGACGACGCGCAGTTCCGACCGGCTGAAGCGCACCACACCGCCGCCGGGCTCCGGGCGCGCGTCGCGCACCTCGCCGGGCACCCGGGCCCGCTCGGCGCCCCGGGGCGGCAGGCCCGCGGCGTCGGCACGCCGCCTGCGCCAGGCGGCCCGTAAGGTGCGCACCCCCTGGGCGGCCCCCGCGGAACCGACCACCTTCACCGAACGCACCAGGTCACGACCGTTCATGCTGATCACCCTGCCATTGACAGGCCCTGACGCGTGTGCTGTTCAACTGCCGTTCACCCAGGCCCGGACCACATCTTCACGGCAGGGACTATGTGGGGACAGCCCTGGTGCGGAAGTCGATCACATGGCATCGTCCCTGTCAGCCGCGTCACGCGCACACCCCGCACGTGCGCGGACCGACGCACACGACGCGCAGAGTCCGGGAGCCCCCATGTCGACCGTGAACCCCCTGCCGCTCTGGCAGCCCGATCCGCAGCGGATCGCCCAGGCACAGATCACGAAGTTCCAGGCCTGGGCGGCCGAACACCACGGCGCCCCCGCCGAGGGCGGCTACCCGGCCCTGCACCGCTGGTCCGTCGACCGTCTGGAGACCTTCTGGAAGGCCGTCACGGAGTGGTTCGACGTACGGTTCAGCACCCCCTGCGCGCGCGTGCTGGGCGACCGCACGATGCCCGGCGCGCAGTGGTTCCCCGGAGCCACCCTCAACTACGCCGAACACGCCCTGCGCGCCGCCGCGACCCGCGCGGACGAGCCCGCCCTCCTCCGCGTCGACGAGAGCCACGAACCGCAGCCGGTGACCTGGTCCGAACTGCGCCGCCAGGTCGGCTCCCTCGCGGAGGGACTGCGCGCCCTCGGCGTACGCCCCGGGGACCGCGTCAGCGGGTACCTGCCCAACATCCCCGAGGCCGTCGTCGCCCTGCTCGCCACCGCCGCCGTCGGCGCGGTGTGGACGTCCTGCGCTCCCGACTTCGGCGCCCGCAGCGTCCTGGACCGCTTCCAGCAGGTCGAACCGGTCGTCCTCTTCGCCGTCGACGGCTACCGCTACGGCGGCAAGGAGCACGACCGCCGCGACGTCGTCGCCGAGCTGCGCCGCGAGCTGCCCACCCTGCGCGCCGTCGTCCACGTCCCCCTGCTCGGCAGCGCCGCCCCCGAGGGAGCCCTCGCGTGGGCGGACCTGACCGCCGCCGACGTCGAGCCGGTCTTCGAACAGGTGCCCTTCGGCCATCCCCTGTGGGTGCTGTACTCCTCGGGCACCACCGGTCTGCCCAAGGCCATCGTGCAGTCGCAGGGCGGCATCCTCGTGGAACACCTCAAACAGCTCGGGCTGCACTGCGACCTGGGCCCCGGGGACCGCTTCTTCTGGTACACCTCGACCGGCTGGATGATGTGGAACTTCCTCGTCTCCGGCCTGCTGACCGGGACGACGATCGTCCTGTACGACGGGAGTCCCGGGTACCCGGGCACGGACGCGCAGTGGCGGGTCGCCGAGCGCACCGGAGCCACCCTCTTCGGCACCTCGGCCGCGTACGTCATGGCCTGCCGCAAGGCGGGGGTGCACCCCGCCCGCGACCACGACCTCTCCCGGATCCGGTGCGTCGGCACCACCGGGTCCCCGCTGCCGCCCGACGGGTTCCGCTGGCTGCACGACGAGGTCGGCGAGGACCTGTGGATCGCCTCCGTCAGCGGCGGTACGGACGTCTGTTCCTGCTTCGCGGGCGCCGTACCGACCCTCCCGGTGCACATCGGCGAACTCCAGGCGCCCTGCCTGGGCACCGACCTGCAGTCCTGGGACCCCAGCGGGGCACCGCTGGTCGACGAGGTCGGCGAACTCGTCGTCACCAACCCCATGCCGTCCATGCCGATCCACTTCTGGAACGACCCCGACGGCAGCCGCTACCACGACAGCTACTTCGCCGTGTATCCCGGCGTGTGGCGCCACGGCGACTGGATCACGCTCACCTCCCGCGGCTCCGTGGTCATCCACGGCCGCTCCGACTCCACGCTCAACCGCCAGGGCGTGCGGATGGGTTCCGCCGACATCTACGAGGCCGTCGAGCGGCTCCCCGAGATCAGGGAATCCCTCGTCATCGGCATCGAACAGCCCGACGGCGGCTACTGGATGCCCCTCTTCGTGCACCTGGCGCCCGGAGCCGTCCTCGACGACGCGCTCCTGGACCGCATCAAGCGCACCATCCGCGAACAGCTCTCCCCACGCCACGTCCCCGACGAGGTCATCGAAGTGCCGGGCGTTCCGCACACCCTCACCGGCAAACGCATCGAGGTCCCGGTCAAACGCCTGCTCCAGGGCACCCCGCTGGAGAAGGCCGTCAACCCCGGCTCCGTCGACGACCTCGCCCTGCTGCGCTTCTACGAGGACCTGGCCCGCAAACGCGCCTGAGCACGAGGGGGGGCGGACACGGCCGGGGTTCAGCCGCCGTAGGTGGCCTCCGACTCGCCGAGCACGGCGGCGAAGTCGCAGGCCAGCCGGGCCGCCTCGGCCGGCTCCAGATCGGCCACGGAGATCCGTACGCCCGGCGGTGACGACAGACGGAACCGGGCCCCCGCGGCGACCCACCAGCCGTACGAACGCAAGCCGTTCACCACGGCGGACTCGTCCGCCACCGGCACCCACACGTTCATCCCGCTCGCCCCGTGCGCGCCGATGCCCCGGGCCGCCAGTTCCCCGGTCAGGGCGGCACGGCGCTCGGCGTAGGTCCCGCGCGCGCGGGACACCAGCGCGCGCGTGCCCTCGTCCGTCAGCAGACCGAGGACCGTCTCCTGCAGCAGATGGCTGACCCAGCCCGAGGTCAGCAGCAGCCGCCCGTCGTGCCGGGCCAGAGTGGTGGCGTCGCAGGCCGCCGCCGCCCACCGGAGGTCCGCCCCCAGGAACTTGCTCACCGTCCGCACGTGCACCCACCGGTTCAGGCCGCCGGAGGTGAGCGTGCGCAGCGGTACGTCCGCCACCGCCGAGGCGTGGTCGTTCTCCACGACCAGCACGTCCGGCTCCTCCCGCACCACCTCGAGCAGAGCCGTGCGGCGCTCCTCCGAGAAACACCCGCCGTACGGGTTCTGCCCCCGGGGACTGCACACCACGGCCCGCGCACCCGCCCGCAGCGCCCGCCGCAGGGCCTGCGGACGCATCCCCTCGTCGTCCACGGCCACCGCGACGCAGCGCAGGCCGAGCGCGGTCACCAGGTCGAGCAGGTGGTGGTAGCCCGGGTCCTCCATCGCGACCGCGTCCCCCGGACGCAGCTCGACGGACAGCAGGCGTCCCACCAGATCCAGCGCGCCGTGCGCGAACGTCACGTCCTCCACCGGCACGCCGTCGGGCCCCAGCCAGTCCCGCACGGCCTCCTCCAGTCGTGGCAGGCGCGGGGCCGAACGGTGCGACCGGGCCCCCGGGGACAGGCGGGAGGGGGGCACCAGACCGGGCAGGAACGCCGGATCAGGGTGCCCGCCCGCCAGGTCCCGCAGCCCCCGCGGCACCTTCGGCGGCCGGCGCGACGCCACCGCCGGAGCGGGCGCCACCACGGTCCCGCCCCGCCCCCGGGTCACCACGATGCCCCGCCCGCGCAGCTCCTTGTACGCGGTAGCGACCGTCCCCGGGCTGACGGCCAGGTCGCCGGCGAGCCGGCGCACCGGCGGCAGCGCCGCACCCGGCGCCAGGGCCCCCTCGGTCACGCCCCGCTCCACCGAGGCCGCAATCTCCTTGGCCGTCGTACCGCTGATCCCATAATGTACTGCCACGTTGATGATTATGTATCAATACATAATTGGCCGCAAGGGGGAACCGTGGGAACCACCCGCCGTACACAGGCCGGACACGCCGGCACGCCTCGACCCGCCAGGACGGGAAAGCCCCGGATACCCGGCGGACCCGACGGCCGCCGCATGCTCCTCGTCGCGCTCGTCGACCGCACCGGCAGCGGACTGTGGGCCTCCGTCTCCGTCCTGTACTTCACCTACGTCTCCCACCTCTCCCTCGCCCAGGTCGGCACCCTCGCCGCCCTCGCCGGAGCCGTCGGCATCGCCGGCGCCCCCATCGGCGGCCGCATCGCCGACCGCCTCCCGCTCACCCGCGTCCTCGTCGCACTCCAGCTCCTGCGCGCCCTGGCCTCCCTCGGGCTGCTCACCACCGACCACTACGGCCCGCTGCTCGCCTTCTCCGCCCTCGGCAGCCTCGGCGACCGCGCGGCCAGCGTCCTCACCAAGCTCTACGCCACCCGCGTCTCCGGAACCGACCGCGTGCGCTACCAGGCACTCAACAGGACCGCGGCCAACGCCGGCTGGGCCCTGGGCGGCCTCGCCGCCGCGGCCGCCCTCGCCCTCGGCACCACCGCCGCCTACCGGTGGCTGCTCCTCGGCGACGCGCTCTCCTTCGTCGCCGTCGCCCTCCTCACCCTGCGCTGCGGCGAACCCCCCTCGCCCTCCCGCACCGTCGCCACCCACCACACCCCGGCCCCCGCGGGCCACCCCGCCACCCCGTGGCGCGACCGCACCTACCTCGCCTACGTCGCCACCGAAACCGTCCTCTTCCTCGACGACGCCGTCTTCAAGGTCGGCCTGCCCCTGTGGATCGCCCACGCGAGCACCGCGCCCCACGGCCTCGCACCCCTGCTCATGGTGCTGAACAACGTCATGGTGGTCGCCCTCCAGGTCCCCCTGGCCCGCTTCGGCGCCACCACCGCGGCAGCCCGTACCCTCCTGCTCCCGCTCTCCCTCGCCTACGCCCTCGGCGGCGCCGCCCTGGCCCTCTCCACCACCGGCGGAACCGTCACGTCCACCGCGCTCCTCACCGCCGCGGCCGCCGCCCTCACCCTCGCCGAGATGCTCCACGCCACCGTCTCCTGGGAACTTTCCGTCGCCCTCGCCCCCGACACGGCGCAAGGCGCCTACCTCGGCGTGCACGGACTGGCCCAGTCCGCCCAGCGCAGCATCGGACCCCTCGCCGTCACCGCGGCCATCGCCGCGGGCCCGGCCGGATGGGCCGTGTTCGGCGCCTCCATAGCCCTGACCTGCCTCATCCAGCACCGCACGGTCCGCGCCCGGCTCGCAGGACCCCCGTTGTCAGTGCCGCCCGTTACTGTGAGTGAGCATTGATCGACCGTGCACGCTCGGCGAGACCGTGCGCGCACACACGGGGAAACCACGGGGGAAGAACATGACACACACCGACCGCCGGACCATGCGACGCGTCCTGCGCCGGGAGATCGCCGGCACCATCGGCCTCCTCACCGACGAACACGACTTCCGCGCCATGCGGCGCTACCGCAGCTTCACCTTCGACGACCACACCACCTATCTCGAACAGGTCGAAGCACTCCTGCGCGTCAGGGCGGCCCAGGGCGGCCACACCACCGTCGCCCTCTTCGACCCCGAGGAATACGCCGGATTCTGCGCCCGCACCGGCCTCGACCCCGACGCCCCGGCCAGCCGGGCCCGCTTCACCGCCGAGATCGCCACCGCCGGACCGACCCTGCCCTACGACGGCCGGCCGCTCACCGAACTCGTCCCCGCCCTCGTCGACGAAGCAGTCCGCCAGGCGACCTGGGAGTACGCCTCCACCCTCCTCGCCCGGCTCGGCCCCTGCGCCTCCTGCGGCGAGGACATCGGCCGCGCCGCCTTCACCCGCGCCGCCGGCCTCCTCGCCCGCATCCTCGACACCGCCCCGCCCGGCAACCGGCACCTGGTCTGCAGCGTCACCACCACACCGGAGACCCTCCTCGCCGTGCTCCACGCCGACGACGACGGCGACGACACCGGCGGTGACGCCCTCCGCACCGGCACCACCCGCCTCGACGAGGCCGAAGCCCTCGAATTCACCACCGTCCTCGCCCTCGGACTCGCCACCCGCAGCCCCGGCGGACTCGTCATGCGCACCACCGCGCCGGGCATCCCGGACCGTGTCTACGGCTGGCGCCTGCGCGGCGACGGCCTGGAGCCGCTCACGGCGGGCGAGGTCTTCGACGCCTACTGCACCGACATCGAATCCGGCGGCCTGCTCGCCCCGGAATCCGGCGTCGACTACGGCACCCCGCCCGATCTGGGAGAAGAAGGACCCGCCCCACGACACCGTCCCTGAACACGCCAAGGGCGCTCCACCCTCGGGTGGAGCGCCCCGGACGAACCAGCCGGTGACGGCACGGTCCGCTCACTCGCCGGACAGCACCGCCTGAGCCGCGTCACGGGCCTCCTCGGCACTGTCCGCGGCCCGTGCCGCCGCGGCGGCACGCTCGCACTGCGCCAGCGTGTGCTTCGCCAGCGTCGCCCGGACATAAGGAAGCGATGCCGCACCCATGGACAGGGAGGTGACACCAAGGCCCGTCAGCACACACGCCAGCAGCGGATCCGAGGCCGCCTCACCGCAGACCCCGCAGCTCTTGCCCTCGGCCCGCGCCGCCTCGGCGGACAGCGCGACCAGATCGAGCAGCGCCGGCTGCCAGGGGTCCTGCAACCGCGACACCGCACCCACCTGCCGGTCGGCGGCGAAGGTGTACTGCGCGAGGTCGTTCGTGCCCAGCGACAGGAACTCGACCTCCTGCAGAATCGAGCGCGCCCGCAGCGCGGCCGACGGGATCTCGACCATCGCACCGAACTTCGCCCGCAGCCCGGCCGCACGGCAGGCATCCGCGAACGCCCTGGCGTCCGCCCGGTCCGCGACCATCGGAGCCATGACCTCGAGGTGGACCGGCAGCCCCTCGGCCGCCGCGGCCAGGGCCGTCAGCTGGGTGCGCAGCACCTCCGGGTGGTCGAGCAGCGTGCGCAGACCCCGCACACCCAGGGCGGGGTTCGGCTCGTCGGCAGGCGTCAGGAAGTCGAGCGGCTTGTCCGCACCCGCGTCCAGCACCCGCACGACGACACGGCCCTCGGGGAAGGCCTCCAGCACCTGCCGGTAGGCCTCGACCTGCTTCTCCTGCGAGGGTGCCTTCTTGTTGTCGTCCAGGAAGAGGAACTCGGTCCGGAACAGACCGACACCCTCGGCACCGGCCTCCACCGCTGCCGCCACGTCCGCGGGACCACCGATGTTGGCGAGCAGCGGCACCTTGTGACCGTCGGAAGTGGCACCCGGACCCGTCGACGCGGCCAGCGCCGCCCTGCGCTCGGCGGCCGCGGCCTCCAGCTGCGCCTTCTTCTCGGCACTGGGGTTCACGAAGATCTCACCGGTGCTGCCGTCCACGGCGATCACCGTGCCCTCGGCCAGCTCACCCGCACCGGGCAGGGCCACGACGGCCGGCACACCGAGCGCCCGCGCCAGGATCGCGCTGTGGCTGGTCGGCCCGCCCTCCTCGGTGACGAAACCGAGGACCAGGGTGGGATCCAGCAGCGCGGTGTCGGCCGGGGCCAGGTCCCGCGCGACCAGGACGTAGGGCTCGTCGCTGTCCGGCACACCCGGCATGGGCACGCCCAGCAGCCGCGCGACGATCCGGTTCCGCACGTCGTCGAGGTCCGCCACGCGTCCGGCGAGGTACTCACCCGCACCGGCCAGCAGGTCGCGGTAGGCGGCGAACGCGTCGTACACCGCGCGCTCCGCGGTGCTGCCCACCGCGATGCGCCGGTCGACATCCGCGATCAGCTCGGGGTCCTGAGCCATCATGGCCTGCGCCTCGAGCACCGCCTGGGCCTCGCCGCCCGCCAGATTGCCGCGGGCCGTCAGGTCGGCGGCCACGGCCTGCACGGCCTGGCGGGCGCGCCCCTGTTCGCGCTCCGCCTCTTCTGCCGCTATCTGCTTGGCCGGCGGTTCCAGCACCGCCGTCCCCATGTGCCGAACCTCGCCGATCGCCACACCGTGGCTCACGCCGACGCCTCGCAGCGTTGTCTCCATGTCACCCGTCTCCGAATAGTGCGGCGGGTCGCGCCGCGGTGGTTGTTCTTGTGCCGTCCCGGGGACGGCGGGCGGTCACTCCCAGGAGAAGAGAGCGTCGCCGGTCTGCACGTCGCCGCTGTCACGCAGCTCGGAGAGGGATTCGGCAGTGGCCTCCAGGGCCACGACCGGACACACGGGGGACTTGCCGGCGGCCTCGACGGCGGCGGGGTTCCAGCGCACCACCGCCTGACCGCGCTTCACGGTGTCGCCCTTGTTCACGAGCAGCTCGAAGCCCTCGCCGTTGAGCTGGACGGTGTCGATGCCGAGGTGGATGAGCACACCGTGCCCCTGCTCGTCGACGACGACGAAGGCGTGCGGATGCAGCGAGACGATGACGCCGTCCACGGGGGCGACCGCCTCGGAGGGCTCACGCACGGGATCGATCGCCGTGCCCGGGCCGACCATGGCGCCGGAGAAGACGGGGTCGGGCACAGCGGCCAGTCCGATGGCGCGTCCGGCGAGCGGGGACGTCACGGTGGTCATGGGAAGCCTCCCAGGGGTGGAGATTCGTATGGGCCGTCGCTGTCTGTCCCGGACGGCGCACTGTGAAGCAGGGTATGTCACGGTAAGTACCGGATCCGGGCGAGAGCTTACGACAGCTCACGATAGTGGTCTAGACCACCAATCCCATCGATTTGCACCGGCTCCACGGGCCCCTGTACAGTCGTACTCCTGCTTGGGGGTGAGTGACGCGAGCAAGCGTCCTCGGCCCGAGCGGAACCCAACCTGTCAGATCCTATCTCTGGATCGCCTTCCGCATGCCTGCGGGACGGTGGTCAAGAGGGCCGGAAAAGCCTGATAGAGTTTGGATCACCGAAGGGAAGCGCCCGGAGGAAAGCCCGAGAGGGTGAGTACAAAGGAAGCGTCCGTTCCTTGAGAACTCAACAGCGTGCCAAAAGTCAACGCCAGATATGTTGATACCCCGTCCATCGGAATCATCCGATGGTCGAGGTTCCTTTGAAAAAACACAGCGAGGACGCTGTGAACCGGGAGAACATTCCTTCTCCTGGTTCCGCTCTCGTGGTGTCGACCG